>NZ_QFXN01000201.1:0-806 GCF_003144775.1 Enterobacter sp. CGMCC 5087
GGATGATCGATCAGCTGCGAATCGCTGATCGACGTTCCACGCGAAAACATGATCGATCAGAGCGGAATACGCAGTATACCCAAAAACACATTCACCAGAGATTAATCCCTCCCGCAACCACACCAACAGGCCATGCTCCCACCGGAGCATGGCTTTTTTGTTTATGCCGTTAAGTCAACCAATAAAGGAGATTAACCATGCGTTTAGCCAGCCGCTTCGGGCGGACAAACCAGATCCGCCGTGACCGCCCCTTAACCCATGAAGAATTAATGCAGGTTGTTCCCAGCGTTTTCGGGGAAGGTAAGCACGCGTCCCGTTCAGACCATTACAGCCACATACCGACCATTGCCCTGCTGGAAAACCTGCAGCGTGAAGGATTTCAGCCTTTCTTTGCCTGCCAGACCCGCGTCAGAGACCAGAGCCGCCGCGAGCACACGAAACACCTGCTGCGCCTGCGTCGTACCGGCCAGATAACCGGTCAGCAGGTGCCGGAAATTATCCTGCTCAATTCACACGACGGCTCATCCAGTTACCAGATGTTGCCGGGGTACTTCCGTGCCATCTGCACCAACGGCCTCGTTTGCGGGCAGTCATTTGGCGAGGTACGTGTGCCACACCGGGGCAATGTGGTGGAAAAAGTCATTGAAGGTGCTTACGCAGTCCTCGGCGTTTTTGACCGGGTGGAAGAGAAGCGTGACGCCATGCAGTCGCTGCGGTTACCCCCACCGGCACAACACGCCCTGGCGAACGCCGCACTGACGTACCGCTTTGGGGAAGAACACCAGCCGGTGACCGCTACGCAGATA
>NZ_QFXN01000202.1:0-867 GCF_003144775.1 Enterobacter sp. CGMCC 5087
TCCGCGACGGTATGAGGACCGTCAGGACGACCTGTGGACCATTTATAACCGCATTCAGGAGTCTTTGCTCAAAGGTGGCCTGAGCGGACGCACCGCACAGGGAAAACGTACCCACACCCGCGCGATTAACGGCATCGACGGCGACGTGAAACTCAACAGAGCGCTCTGGGTGATGGCCGAAAGTCTGCTGGAGACGCTGAAGTAATGCCGCGTATTCCCGAGGGGGTGATTCAGGTGGCGCCATATCCGCTTTCACTGACCCACCGGACAGGTTGCCGCTCCGTCGCTGACGACGACCTGTGCGCCTGGTGCTCACATCTTCTCTACCGACCCGGTGAGCTCAGCCTCTGCAGCTTAAGTCTTCCTGAAGGCCACTGCCCATCACGCTGTGATGAGGATGGC
The DNA here is from genome assembly GCF_003144775.1 of Enterobacter sp. CGMCC 5087. Taxonomy (NCBI): domain Bacteria; kingdom Pseudomonadati; phylum Pseudomonadota; class Gammaproteobacteria; order Enterobacterales; family Enterobacteriaceae; genus Enterobacter; species Enterobacter sp. CGMCC 5087. Next base: position 403 of record NZ_QFXN01000202.1, read on the forward strand.
TATGCGCAGTCCTGCCCGTCACTCCTGCTTAACCTGTCTCCCCGGCCCGATAAATAAACAAGGAAAAACGACTATGACCGACATTATTAACCTTAACGATAACAACCCGTTACATCAGCAACCTGCCGATGAAGCCTCCGCACTGACCGCCACGCTCGTACCGGACGAGCAGCGCGTGGGGTTCTGGCCGAAGTACTTCGGCAGCATACCGCAGTGGATAATCCTCGAACCGACCGTCTTTGCCTGGATGGACCGCTTCTGCGCTGACTACAGCGGGGGTATCTGGAATTTTTATACGCTCAGCAACGGCGGCGCGTTTATGGCCCCGGAAGCTGACGACAATACTGATGAACAATGGTCCCTGTTCAATACCCTGAACGGTAACGGCGATGAGCTCAGCAGCGAGGCCGCCGGGATTGCCGTCTGTCTGATGACTTACAGCCACCACGCCATGCGCACCGAATG
>NZ_QFXN01000203.1:0-10351 GCF_003144775.1 Enterobacter sp. CGMCC 5087
TGCCATGACGGAGCATTATTACCGACTTCGGGACTATGCACTCAACCACGCAGAATGCAGCGCCATCATGCATATCATCGACTGAGGTCAGCCGCTATGGAACAACAGTTACCGCTGTTTGCCCGTGAATTAGCCCCTGCCGACCAGCAAACGGTCAGGAAAGCCTTAACCCTGCTGGAGGGTCAGCTACGTGAACCCGGCGCGTCATTTACTTCCAGCCATGCCGTCCGCGACTGGCTGCGTCTGCAGCTTGCATCTCTGGAGCGGGAAGAGTTTACCGCGCTCTTTCTCGATAACCAGCATCGCCTGATAGCCCACGAAACGCTTTTCACCGGCACCATCAACCATACGCAGGTCCATCCACGCGAAGTGGTGAAGGCCGGTCTGAAGCATAACTGCGCCGCTGTCATCGTGGCGCATAGCCATCCCTCCGGGGAGGCGGAACCCAGCAAGGCCGACCGTCAGGTCACTACGCGTATTCAGCAGGCGCTGGAACTGGTTGATATTCGTCTGCTGGATCACCTGGTGGTCGGCGGTATGGAGACCATCTCATTTGCAGAGCGAGGCTGGCTGTAGCACAAGAGGAATGTAACCTGATGAAAATTATCAGCAAGCGCCAGGCAATGGCGATATACCGCCAGCATCCACAGTCCCGGTTGTTTCGCTTCTGCACCGGCAAATACCAGTGGTCAGGCAGCGTCTGCCACTATGCCGGCCGGGAGGTGCAGGATATCAGCGGTGTGCTCGCGGTCTTCGCTGAGCGTCGCCAGGACCGCAACGGCCCGTATGTCGTCCTGCGCAGCGTTACCCTGAATTAACTTAAATTTAAGGAGAGCTAAATTGTCGAATAACATACCGCCTGTAAACCACGATATTGCCGACCCCTGGTGGGGGCTTAAACGCAATATCACGCCCTGTTTTGGCGCTCGTCTGGTGCAGGAGGGCAACCGGCTGCACTACCTGGCTGACCGCGCCAGTATCACCGGGCAGTTCAGCGAGGCGGATTTACGTCATCTCGACCTGGCGTTCCCGGTATTAATGAAGCAGATGGAACTGATGCTGGTTTCCGGTGAGCTCAATCCCCGCCATCAGCACTGTGTCACGCTGTATGCGAAAGGGCTGATCTGCGAAGCCGATTCGCTCGGCTCGCATGGCTATATCTATATCGCAATTTATCCAGCACCAGGCAACAGCATAACCCGTTAATCCTTTTCCCTGAACCATTCCCCTTTTCAACCCGACTTCTCATTCAGGAGTATTTCATCATGCAAACCTTACCCGCCATTCTGGTGCGGAAGGCACCGTCACGCCCGACGCCCGTTGAAATCTGGCAGCAACTTCTTACGTATCTGCTGGAAAGGCATTATGGCCTTTCGCTTCACGACACACAGTTTGGTGATGGCAATGTGATTCAGCAGCACATTGACGCCGGGATTTCACTGACAGATGCACTCAATTTTCTCGTTGAAAAATGTGAACTTGTGCGAATTGATCGTCCCGATTTCTCCATTCAACATCAGTCCCCATTTATCGGAACAATTGATATTCTCCGGGCCAGGCGGGCAACGGGTCTGATGCAGCGTTTTGAGTACAAAAGGATCACACAAATCATCGCGGGGAACACAGCTCAGGAGTAACGTTCATGAAATTCAGACAAACAGCACTGCCCATCCTGAATGCACTTCCGACAGGGAGAGCAGAACTCTTCAGGAGGGAAGGTTGAACAAAGTTCTTGTATGAATCGCATGGCTGCGTACAAAATAATAACAGACGCTTCTGGTACGTTTCTTCTGGTGGTTTGTTACTGGATTATGTCCCGTATCAGAAGCATCTTCCCTCACTGCATATGACATCGAACGGCCACAACTCTTCTTACCCCGTTCGTCCCCGATTCGGGTTTCTGATTTAAACCAACCGGGACTGAGGGTATAATTGAGGGTACAAAATTCATCAAATCAGAAATAAACATTAAATATCAGTAAATTATAGACACTTATCGATTCCGAGTCCGGCACCACTATTTAGAAAACCCAGCCTATGGCTGGGTTTTTGCTATATGGCTACGGCCGATTTCTGGGCGCTGATAAGCGTGGCTTTCATGCAGGCACGCTTACGCTAATATCCCGGTAAGTTAATACAGGCGGTGGCTCTTTTTTATCACTTAATTTTGCCGGATAAATTGCTGACCTGATTTGAAAGGTTGTCGTTGCTCCGCTTCACGTCATCAAGGCTTCTTTGCAATCGCTCGATCTTACTCTCCTGCTCAGAATTCTTTCTCTCAAGCTGTAAAACCTTCTGAGTTAGCTCATCGACTTTGCGGTTGTCGGACTTCATCTTCCTCAGGCTATCCTGCATCTCCTGTAGATCCGACTCCCTGAAATCAGAAGGCTCGATTTCATCTGCATTAGAAATTACCGGGATATATCCTATATTAGCGCTGCTGGGTTTGATACTAACCTGAACTTTATTTAGACCCGCAGAGTGTGCGTAACCTATTGAAAAAAATAAAAAAAAGAAACAACACACAGACCAGACAGATATTTATTCATTTCTAACGTCCTTTTAAATTTTTCAATCACTTCCAGGAGTCTCCTTCTGGTATCACCCGCTCATTTTCTGCCACCTTACTTACATCCGCCGGTAGCGAGATAAGCGCGTTACCACGCACCTTATTAACGAACCCGCCCTCGTGGCGGTTTTTTGCTTTTGAATTCCTGACAACTTTAGGGATCGTTCCCACCTGTGCCCAGCAGTTTGTTTTTAAAGATAAACAAACACGCCTCATTAAAGTTCTCCGCCCCCAGCCGTTCCGAGAGCGCCATCCGTTTGCGGTAGAGGCTTTTTACCGACGTATTCAGCTCGCCTGCAATCTCCTCCATTGACATCCCTGCTCTCAGCAACCGCAACATGATCGCTTCGTGCGTGCTCAGCCGTAAATTCAGCAGCCACTTCGTGGTCAGGCGACGGCCCTTCATATTGAGCACCAGATTAAACAGCGAGGCCATGTCCGGCGCCGTCAGCGACGTGTTCATAAACAGCTTCATACTGAGCAGATTCTCCTCGCGGTGGCGCATATCAAGCATAACGCAGCAGATTGTTTTTTTCGTTCTGGCCGGATGGCGTATCAGGTAATCATATAAACGGAGCGGAGAACGACTATCAATCAATACAGAATATTCATCTGCACCGTTATCAAATATGTTTCTGTCAATCGAGTCGAGCAGGATAATATCCGGGAAAAATATCCGCATCCCTCTGACAAGGTAGCGATCCTGAGTCACTAAAACAATTGAAGTTGCCACTAACCATCCCTTTTAGATTAAAGCAAGCACGATCCCTCGCAAAGAAGGCCGCCTTCGTTTTATAGCGCTGTTATATTAAAGATAAATGTTTTCTGGCTTTGGATATCCCTCAATACAGACATTGATGAGTAAGACTTCCTGTAGACTATCATTCAATGGCTGCCATTAATTATAAATAAAAAACAATCGCAGAAAAGTCACTTCTCTAAACATTAAGAGTTTTTGTCATGAAACTTCCCAAACATCCACCAGAAAGTACTTTAATTGAGGCTGATAAACCCCATTAAAAATATATACAAAGCTGTCACAATAAAAATAAAACACAGTAATTTCAATAAGTTAAAAATACACACCTAATTCAATAAAAACGTCATAAAGCGCTCAATCCAGAATTATCTCAAAACGACACACCGGCTTTTAGACATATTTATCCGGCAACATATCAGGTGTACATTAGCTTTCACCCAGTACACTGAGATAAGGATCCATAATTACCTTTAGGTAAGTACCCCGTAACATCACTGCATTCAGATTTAATGTTCTCATTTATGGCCTTTAACCCTGAGTTTAAAGGCGGCCGTGTTATGCAATGGATTCATGATAAACAAATGGCAAATAGATATGGAAAGTTCACTTCGCTTCAATACGTTATTCTTTTATCGCACCCCAACATTATTGTTTCTGTTATTCCTCTTTCCTGTTCTGGCTCAGGCGACCGAATCCGTTTATGAGCAACAGATTCAACAGGCGCGTAACGGTAATTACACGCCGTTTCTCGATTATCTTCAGCGTTATCAGCAGCAGCATGCCCTGACGCCTGAACAAGTTGCGGACTGGTTACAGGTTGCAGCCTGGGCGGGTCATGATGACGAGGTTATTCAGGTCTGGCAGCGTTACGGCATTTATATGCCGCTGCCCGCCCGCGGCGTTGCGGCTGTCGCGCAGGCCAGGCGAAATCAAAAAGCGTGGCAGCCGGCCCTGGCGCTATGGAAAGAGGCGCGTAGCCTTGCGCCGGATAACGACGATTATCGTATCGGCTACATCAAAACTCTCGCCGATGCCCGCATGGACACGCTTGCCCTGCAGGAAGCCCGACGGCTGGTAGCTGAAAATCCCTCTCAGGCGCATCTCCAGACGCTCTCGTATGTCTGGTTACGCCAGGGAAAAAGCTGGGATCGGCTTCTGGCAGACACCCGCGCGCTAAATGTCGCACCTGAGAATAAAGCGCTCCTCAGCGAGCTGATCGACGCGCTAACGGATAGCCGGGTGAACACCCCCGCGCTCCAGCTTTCACAAAGCGTAACGCTGTCCCCCGCGGAGCGTCGCCGTCTTGAGCGTAATGCCGCTGCAGAACGGGTTCGCCTTGCCGATGTGCCTGGCAGAACAGAAAAGGAGCGCCTGCAGCTTGCGCAATCCACGCTGAATCGTTACGACGCTCTGCTTGCTCGCTGGCAAAAAGAGCCGCAGGCGGCGGAAGACGTCGTCCTTGCTCGTATCGACAGGCTTGGCGCGCTGTACGCCCATGCTGATTACCCACGGGTGATTAGCGAATATCAGGATCTTACGGCAGCCCAGCATCCGGTGCCGGACTGGGCAATCGGCTGGGTCATCTCCGCGTATCTGCAGGAGCAAAACGCTGCCGCCGCCTTCTCGCTTCTGCAACGCTATCCGCAATACGCTTCCGACCCGCAGGACGAGGAGCACGCGCTTTTCTACGCCTGGCTGGATACGGGACAGTATCAGTCCGCCCGCCAGTACGTAGAGCGCCAGACCCACAACGTCCCGTGGACCCGCTACGATTTCGGCTCCCCAACCCCTCAGCCGAACGATCGATGGCTTACCGGACAGTCGCTCCGCTTTAACTATTTGCTGGCGACGAATGCCCTGCCGGAAGCCGAAAAGCTGGCGCACCGTCTGGCGACAACGGCGCCGGGCAATCAGGGATTACAGATTGACTACGCCACCCTGCTTCAGGCGCGGGGCCTGCCGCGCGCGGCCGAGCAAACGCTGAAAATGGCGCAGGCGCTGGAGCCCTCGAATCTGGAGCTTGAGCAGCAGCAGGCTTACGTCGCTATGGATCTGCAGGAGTGGCGGCAGATGGATTTACTGGCCGACGACGTGCTGGCTCGCGCGCCCAACGATCGCAGCGCCAGACGTCTGGACAGGCTCCGCACCGTCCACCATATGTCCGAGCTGCGCCTCAACGCGAGCAAGGGTTTGCACTCCGATAGCCCCGTCAGCGGGACGCACGACCTCAACTGGGACGCTACGCTCTATGGCCCACCCGTAGCGGATAGCTGGCGGCTGTTTGCCGGCACCCGCTATGCCGAGGGTAATTTCGATGAAGGCAAAGGCACCAGCCGTCACCTTTTGGGCGGCGTCGAATGGCGGCCACGCGACCTCCTGCTCGAAGCCGAGCTTTCCAGCAACCGCTATCACAGTGAAAACAAGCCGGGCGCTCGCCTCGCAACAACATACTCTGTGACCGATAGCTGGCAGGTCAGCGGCAGCCTTGAACGCCTGTCGCGCACCACGCCCCTTCGGGCGTTACGCAACGGAATTAGCGCCAACCGGGGTGAAGGCGGGGTGCGCTGGTATCAAAACGAGCGGCGTGAGTACCAGTTCAGCGCCGCCCTCAGCCGCTTCTCCGACCATAACCGTCGCCAGGAATACACCCTCACGGGCAAGGAGCGTCTCTGGCAGACCCCTTCCCTGACGCTGGATCTCGAACCGGGGATCGCCGCCAGTAAAAACAGCCTGCGCGACACGCTCTACTACAACCCGGAGCGGGATCTGTCCGTGACGGCGGCCCTGGCCGTTGACCATGAGATGGTCCGCCATTACGACACCCTCTGGAGCCAGCAGTTTGTGGCGGGAGGCGGCAGCTACTGGCAGAAAAATCAGTCCGCTGGCGCCATCGCCCTGCTGGGTTACGGACAGCGCGTACAGTGGAACAACGTCATTGATACCGGCGTGATGCTGAACTGGGATAAACGCCCTTACGACGGCAAACGCGAGAGCAACCTCTCCGTCACGTTTGACGCGACTTTACGCTTTTAAGGATGAATATGCTGAACACACGTTTTTCCGTGAGCCTGATACTCCTCGGCTGGCTCTGCCTCAGCGCGAGCGTCTGCGCGCAGGCGATCTCGTTCATTGCGCCCAAAGATCGGCCGCAGCTGGAGGCGAGTAAACCCTGGCCGGAGAACCAGTTTCTGGTCCTGGCCTACCACGACGTTGAAGACGATGCCGCCGATCAGCGCTATCTCTCCGTTCGCACCAGCGCGTTAAACGAGCAAATAAGCTGGCTTCTGCACAACGGCTACCACGCCATCAGCGTGCAGGACATTCTTGACGCGCATGACGGGAAAAAAACGCTGCCGCCAAAAGCCGTTCTGCTCAGCTTTGACGACGGCTACAGCAGCTTTTACACCCGCGTCTGGCCGCTGCTTCAGGCGTGGAACGTTCCTGCGCTGTGGGCGCCGGTGGGCAGCTGGGTGGATACGCCGGCAAATCAAAAAGTTAACTTCGGCGGCCTGATGACGCCCCGGGATCGCTTCGCGACGTGGGACATGGTGCGCGAGCTCAGCCGGTCCCCGCTGATTGAGATCGGATCGCACACCTGGGCCTCGCATTACGGTATTCCGGCCAACCCGCAGGGCAGCCGCGAGCCGGCGATCGCCAATCGCTTTTATGACAAAGCCACGGGCCGCTATGAAACCGACCAGCAGTTCAGCCAGCGGATCGGCGATGACGTTCGTAAAGTGACTGAAAAAATCACGCAGGTGACGGGCAAAGCGCCGCGCGCCTGGGTCTGGCCCTACGGCGCCGCCAGCGGTACGTCGCTCGCTATCGCCAGACAGCAGGGTTACCGGCTGGCCTTCACCCTTGAGGACGGGCTGGGGAACGTGCAGGATCTGGGCAACATCCCTCGCCTGCTGATCGCCGGGAATCCCTCGCTCAAGGCGTTTGCCAGCACGGTCAGCCAGGTTCAGGAGCGCGATCCCGTGCGCGTCATGCACGTCGATCTCGACTACGTTTACGATCCCGATCCTGCCCAGCAGACCCAAAATATCAACAGGCTGATCCAGCGGGTCTACGACATGAAGATCAGCCATGTTTTCCTGCAGGCGTTTGCCGACCCGCAGGGCGACGGCAGGATCAAGGCGCTTTATTTCCCCAACCGTCGTCTGCCGGTCCGGGCAGATCTTTTTAATTTTGTCGCCTGGCAGCTGCAAACCCGCGCGGGCGTGAAAGTCTTCGCGTGGATGCCGGTGCTCTCGTTCGATCTCGATCCGTCCCTGCCGCGCGTGCAGCGTCGGGATCGTCAAACCGGCGAGCTGCGCGAAGCCACCGAGCCCTATATCCGGCTCTCCCCGTGGGACCCGCAGGTGCGCCAGCAGGTGACGGACATCTATGAAGATCTGGCCCGCTATGCCAGCTTCAACGGGATTCTGTTCCATGACGATGCGGCGCTGACGGACGTGGACGATGCCGGTCAGAACACCACGCGTCAGAAAAGCCAGACGCTTATCGGGTTTACCCACGCCCTGAGCCTGGCAGTGAAGCATATCCGTGGCCCGCAGATAAAAACCGCCCGCAATATGTTCGCCTTACCCATTCTGCAGCCCGAAAGCGAAGCGTGGTTCGCGCAGAATCTTGATGATTTTCTGGCGGAGTATGACTGGACGGTGCCGATGGCCATGCCGCTGATGGAGTCCGTTCCGGCAGACGAGAGCGATGCCTGGCTGGCGCGTCTGGTTAAAGCGGTCGCCACGCGCCCCGGCGCGCTCGATAAAACGATTTTCGAGCTGCAGGCCAGGGACTGGGACCAGAAACCGCAGCGCGCCGTTGCCGATAGCCAGCTTGCGCAGTGGATGCGCGTGCTCCAGCTGAACGGCGTCAAAAACTACGGTTACTACCCCGACGACTTCCTCAACAACCGACCTGATATCTCGCGCATCAGGCCTGAATTTTCTTCGTACTGGTACCCTGACAATGACTGATCGCATTATCGCCTTCTCTATTTTATGTCTGGTATTCGGGTTGCCGTTAGGCGTGGCCGCCCTCTTTACCGGCGAACTGATTCTGGATTTTGTGTTCTTCTGGCCGCTGTTCATGTCGGTGCTCTGGATAACCGGTGGCCTCTATTTCTGGTATCAGCTTGAACGCCACTGGTCGTGGGATAAAGACACGCCCGCCCCGACGCTCGCGGGTGAGCCGCTCATCTCCATTCTTATCCCCTGCTTCAACGAGGGACGAAATGCCCGGGAGACCATCAGCGCCGCGCTGGATCAGCGGTATGAAAATATAGAAGTTATCGCCATCAACGACGGATCTTCTGACAACACCGCGCAGGTGCTGCAGGAGCTGGCGCAGGAACAGCCGCGCCTGCGGGTGATTAACCTAGCGGAAAACCAGGGGAAAGCGCTGGCGCTCAAGGCCGGGGCGGCGGCGGCCCGGGGCGATCTGCTGGTCTGCATTGACGGCGACGCCCTGCTTGACCGCGATACCGCCGCTTATCTGGTGGCCCCGCTGATTCAGTACCCCCACGTCGGGGCGGTTACCGGCAATCCGCGCATTCGCACGCGCTCCACGCTGATTGGCCGCATTCAGGTGGGCGAGTTCTCATCCATTATTGGGCTCATCAAGCGGACGCAGCGGATCTATGGCCGGGTCTTTACCGTCTCCGGCGTCATCGCCGCGTTTCGCCGACAGGCGCTGGCGGACGTCGGGTACTGGAGTCCGGACATGATCACCGAAGATATCGACATCAGCTGGAAGCTTCAGCTGCGCCACTGGGATATCTTTTTTGAGCCGCGGGCGCTGTGCTGGATCCTGATGCCGGAGACGCTGAGAGGCCTGTGGAAACAGCGTCTGCGCTGGGCCCAGGGAGGCGCAGAGGTGTTTCTGGTTAACCTTCGCAGGATTGTGCGCTGGGAGCATCACCGCATGTGGCCGCTGTTTCTGGAGTACGCGCTGTCAACGCTATGGGCCTTCGCGTACGCGATGACGGTGCTGCTGTTCCTCCTCAGCCAGGTTGCGCCTGTTCCCGCCAGGCTGACCGTGGAGAGCCTTTTTCCACCGGAGTTTACCGGGCTGCTGCTGGGCGTGATGTGCCTGCTGCAGTTCCTGGTCAGCTTGTACATCGAGCGGCGGTACGAACGAAAAGTGGCCAGCTCGCTTTTCTGGGTGATCTGGTTCCCGATGGTGTACTGGATGATTGGTCTGTTCACCACCCTCGTCGCATTTCCAAAAGTCATGCTTAAACGCCAGCGCGCCCGCGCGCGCTGGATCAGTCCGGACCGGGGAAAAGGGAGCATTTAATGAACGAAAATACCTTAATTTTGACCGAGCATCGGCTCTTGCCGCGTCTTTTCGATGCCGTGCTGACGCTGGTGGCATGGGGAGGATTTCTGTTTTTCCTGTATGCCCGGCTGTGGATGCAGCTAACCGATGAGAGCGACCACCGCTGGAGCGTGATTATCGCGTCCTTTAATACGGTGTTGCTCTACCTGCTGTTCGCCGCGCTCAACGGCTGGTTGCTGATTTTGTGGTATCAGTACAACCGCCGCCGCGCCCACGTCAGGCGGCGCCAGCCGGGCTATTTTCACCAGGAAGAGCTGGCCCGCAGCTTTAATGTCTCACCGCAGATCATCTCCGAGATGAGCCAGTACAACCTGCTGACGGTGTACCACGATCAGATTGGCCGCATCATCGATCTGAAGATCAGCGAGCAGCAGGAAGAGGAAGAGCAGTAACAAAAAGCCCCCGCAGGAGACCCTGCGGGCTGAGGGATCCACCGTATTTTTTAAGCAGAAGCAATAACCTTGTTTCAGAACGACTAAAGGCTTTCAGCGATGCCCTGGTCCGGCTGTAAATCGCTGAGGCGTTTGCCTTCCGGCCGGGGCGAGGCGCATGGATGCGCCGAGAGGGCGGGCTTTACAGGGACGTTACCTCCGCCCGTACCCGACAAGCCGGAAGGAATAAGCCGAGGGCACCGCGAAGCGGCGATTTACCGCCGGGAGCCCGGGTCGCCAGGGTGGTGG
>NZ_QFXN01000204.1:0-2653 GCF_003144775.1 Enterobacter sp. CGMCC 5087
CCATGTCGTTAAAGAGTAGCCAGGAACATAAAGTGAACGGAATGACCACCAGAGCCGTATGTTCCCCCTCACCCCAGCCCTCTCCCTCAAGGGAGAGGGGGCAGTCCGTGCAGGCATTATTTTGTAGGCAATCCTCAGCCCTGCGGGGGGATTTTTATAGCGAGTCCTTCACCACAATCAGCGGCTCGATATCGCTCTCTTTCTTCACCACCAGCGAGTCATCGCCGCGCAGACAGGTTCCGCCGTAGTTCCCGCCCACGGTGAAGGTGCAAACCTGTATGTACTTACCGTCAACCTTCGGCAGGCACCACAGCTGCTGGTAGATATTCTTGCGGTCGACAAACTTGCCGCTGGATTTATCCAGCAGTTCGTCCTGAGGGCTGATGAGATCGATATTGCTGCCGCAGCGGCCGGCAATCGGCTTGACGGCATAGCCGGTCTGCTTCAGCAGATCGTTAACCTCAAAATCGGTGTCGAGCAGGTAACGGTGGTTCGGGAACAGCTGCCACAGTACCGGGAGAATCGCCTTGTTGCCGGGAATCACGGTCCACAGCGGTTCGAAGACCAGCACCTCCGGGCGCAGCAGGACGTCAATCAGGCGCACCTCGCCCTCGGGATGCCCGGTGCGGATCGGCACGGCGGCATATTCGGTTTCGCTCACCTCGCGGATCTGCTCAATCGCCGTTTCCCACGCCCAGGTTTTCCACACGCAGTTGACGTGGCGGCCTTCGTCGTCAATCAGCTGTCCGGCGGCATCCCAGCTGAGCGCCTCAAGCCCGTGCAGGATTTTGGTCTCGAACCCGGCCTGCATCAGCGAACGCTGAATAAAGAGCGCGTGATAGTCCTCTTCGACATCGTTGTCCTGCATGATGTGGACGAACGGCCGCGCGTGGCTGTGCTTCCACGCCCCGGTCAGCTCTTCCAGCAGCCCTTCCGCCGGGTTATGCCCGTTGCCGCGATAGCCGTTTTTCACCCACTCTTCGAGAATCAGTCCGCCCTCGGTATGGCAGGATGCGGAGTCGGCGTTGTACTCGTAAACCTTAATGCCGCGCTCATCCATGCAGAAATCCATACGACCGGTGATCATATGGTGGCGACGCCACTGCCAGGAGAGGCGCAGGCGCGGCCAGAGGATTTTCGGGATGTCGAAAAGCGCCAGCAGGCTGTCGTCTTTCAGCACCTTGTCCGTCGCGTGCAGGTACATCAGGTGCAGTTCGTTGGTGGCCTTGATCAGCTCCTGCTCGGCGCTTTCGGTAATGGTGAAGTACTGGCAGGGATCTTTGTTGATCACATGGCCGTTAGCGCGGATATACGCCTGCTGCAGCGCGTCATTTTCGTTAAGCCATTTTCCGTCGAACTGACGTTTGTTTTTCAGCCGCGCACCGCTGATTTTCAGCAGTTCGCCGTCGATTTCCGGCTGGGGAATGCTGTGTTCCGTGTCGTCGGTCTGGATCATCCAGCCGAGAATCTCCGTGTCGTTGAAGGTGTCATGGATCGTGTAACACCCGTTCTCCACGCTCAGACGCAGTTCGCGCGTCCACTGCTGCCCGAGCGGCAGCGGGGAGTGAATCACGTTCTGCTCCGCAATACGCACCCTATCGTCGAGAAGCTGGGTGATCACCGCCACGTGGCCGGTCTCGTGAAACTCGCCGCCCTTTTGCCAGATCAGCAGCGCTCCGGCGCGCGGCGCGCGTTTCGAACCATTGGCAAAGGCCTGAAGGGGCAGAATGTTATCGTTCACCACCTGACGCAAAAAGCGCAGGGAGAAGATTTCCCACGCCATGCCGACGTCGGTAAACACAAAGCCATAGTTGAGAAACAGGAAACGGCGGGCAAACTCAACGCACTGCCACTTGTGGCCCATGTATTCGTTGCCGATATAGCTGCGAAAATCTGCGTCCTGCGGGTAGCTTCGCGGGTCCAGACTGCCGTAATTTGAAGAGTAAATCGCCACGCCACCGGGCGCATAGCCTAACAATGTCCCGAATGGCGCATCACTGCTTAACTTTCCTTTACGCATGTATCCAACCTAAAACAGGCAGGCGGCAATTTTTTATGGGTTGTCGTCGTCTGCACGTTGTAATTAACCTGACAGAGGGACATTTATCATACACCTGCGCGGCGCATTAACTACATGTTAAACAGCCAGCACGCCGCAAAATGCCCTGGCGCGATCTCCTGCATGGCAGGCTCCTGCGTCTGGCACACCGGCATGGCGTGCGGGCAGCGGCTGCAGAACTTACAGCCCGGCAGCGCGGACGTGGGGCCTGGAACGTCGCCGCGCAGGGTGGCGTCTTCGAGGTTGCGGATGCGCGGATCGGGCTGGGGAACCGCCGCCAGCAGCGCGCGGGTGTATGGATGCGCCGGACGCTGATACAGTTCATTCGCCGGGGCCACCTCCACCAGTTTACCGAGATACATCACCCCAATGCGGTTGGAGATATGCCGCACCATGGAGAGATCGTGGGCGATGAACAGGTAGGTTAGCCCCAGCTCCTGCTGCAGATCCTGCAGAATATTCACCACCTGCGCCTGCACCGAGACGTCCAGCGCCGAGAGCGGCTCATCGCACAGCACGAATTCAGGATGCACGGACAACGCGCGGGCAATACTGATGCGCTGACGCTGCCCGCCGCTGAACTCATGCGGGAAC
>NZ_QFXN01000205.1:0-20224 GCF_003144775.1 Enterobacter sp. CGMCC 5087
CACCTTGTAGAGCAGCGTTTCCGTCCGTTCCCGCTGTTCTTCGCGGCTGTAGCCGTGGATCTGCATCGGCTCGGCCACCAGCTGTCGCACCGTCATACCGGGGTTGAGCGAGGAGTAAGGATCCTGAAAAATCGCCTGCATCCGCTTGCGCAGCGGCTTGAGCTCTTTTTCACGGGCGTGGGCGATCGCCTGTCCGGCGAAGTGGATCTCGCCAGAGGTAATATCGAAAAGGCGCAGGATGGCGCGCCCGAGGGTGGATTTTCCGCAGCCGGACTCGCCCACCAGGCCAAACGTCTCGCCGGACTGGATATCAAAGCTCACGCCATCAACCGCCTTCACCGCCGCGCCTTTACGCAGCAAACCGCCGTTAAGCGCATAGTGTTTGCGCAGATCGCGCACGCTTACTAAAGGGGCCTGTTGTTCACTCATGCCTGAATCTCCTTGTCGGCCCATAGCCAGCAGGCGGCGCGATGGCCCTCTCCGGCGGCATAAAATGCAGGCTGTCGTTCACACTGGGGCATGCGCTTCGGGCAGCGTTCCGCGAACGGACAGCCCGGCGGCGGGTTAAGCAGGCCGGGCGGCGAACCTTCAATAGGCGATAGACGTTGATTCACCTCATCCGGGCGCGGCAGCGAGGCCAGCAGCCCCTGGGTGTAAGGATGCGCAGGGCGATAAAAAATGTCCTCCACGCTGCCCTCCTCCATCACCAGCCCGCCGTACATCACCACCACGCGGCTGCAGACCTGCGCCACCACGCCGAGATCGTGGGTGATCAGCAAAATCGCGGTCCGGGTCTGCTGTTGCAGGCTTTTCAGCAGGCGCAGGATCTGCGCCTGAATGGTGACGTCCAGCGCGGTGGTCGGTTCATCGGCAATAAGAAGCTTCGGGTTGCAGGAGAGCGCAATCGCGATCATTACCCGCTGGCGCATGCCGCCGCTGAACTCGTGGGGATACTGGTCGTATCGCCGTTCCGCCCCGGCAATGCCCACCTGTTCCAGCATGGCGATGGCCGCCGCTTTGGCCGCTTTTTTGCTGAGTCCTTTATTGCGCATCAGGATCTCAGCCATCTGCTTGCCGATGGTCAGCACCGGGTTTAGGGCCGTCATCGGATCCTGAAAAATCATCGCGATCTCGTTGCCGCGAATAGCGCGCATCTGCGCGGGCGTTTTCTGCGCCAGGTCCTCATTCTGGAAGCGGATGCTGCCGCCGGTTATCCGTCCGTTGCTCCCCAGAAGCTGGATAATTGACTTACAGGTGACGCTTTTCCCGCAGCCCGATTCGCCGACGATGCCGAGGACTTCCCCCGGCTTAACCTGAAAGCTCACGCCACGCACCGCGTGAACCTCGCCCTCGCGGGTGCGGAACGAGGTTTGCAGGTTCTCAAGCGCTAATAAGTTACTCATCGCGATTCGCTCCCGGCTCAAAGGCGGTACGGAACACATCGCCCAGCACGTTAAAGCTGAACACCGTCAGCAGGATCAGAATCCCTGGGAACATCGCCAGCCACGACGCTTCGCCAATATACGACTGAGCGTTGTTGAGCATGCTTCCCCACGATGCCGCCGGTGCCTGCACGCCGAGCCCAAGGAAACTGAGCGTCGACTCCATCAGAATGGCCGAGGCGATATTGAGCGTGGCGGCCACGATAATGGTCGGCAGCACGCCGGGAATAATGTGGCGCACGATAATGCGCAGCGGGTTTTCCCCCGACGCGCGGGCATAAAGCACATACTCGCGCTCTTTCACCGATAAGGTTTCTGCGCGCACCAGCCGCGACATGTTCATCCACGTCAGCAGGCTGATGATCAGAATGATGTTATCCACGCCCGGCTTGAGGTACGCATTCACCACCAGCAGCAGGAAGAAGGCCGGAATGGCCATCAGGATATCAACGGCGCGCATCATCAGGTTATCCAGCCAGCCGCCGAAATAGCCGCTCACCGTTCCCACCACCGTGCCTATCAGCGTGGAAAAGAGCATCGCCAGAAAACCGACCATCAGGGAAATCTGGCCGCCATACAGCGCGCGGGTAAAGTAGTCGCGGCCATACTCGTCGGTGCCGAACCAGTGCGCGGCATCCGGCGGTAGCGTGCGCGCGCCGAGCGCCATCCGATCCGGATCGTACGGGCTTAAGCCCGCACAGAGCGCGGCGACAACGAAAATAAAAAGCATAAACAGAGAGAACTGCGCCGGACGGTTGCGGCGCAGCTGGTGACGAACCTGCTGCCAGCGTCTGCTCATCCGGGTTACCTCAGCGTACGAATGCGGGGATCGGCGAAGCGATAAAGCACGTCGGCGATCAGGTTACCGACGATCAGCATCATCGATGAGAGCATGATGATCGCCATAATCAGGGGGTAATCCAGCGAGGCGATCGACTGGATCCCGAGCAGCCCCATCCCCGGCCAGGAGAAGACGCTTTCCGTCACATAGGCCCCCACAATCAGCTCTCCGAACGACAGGCCGAACAGGGTAATCACCGGCAGCAGCACGTTTTTCAGCACGTGCCGAAACAGAATACTGGAGCGCGTGGCGCCGTAGGCAAGCTGGGTTTGCACGTAGTCGGCCGAGAGCTGAGAGATGGTGTTGGAACGGATGTAGCGCACATAGCTGGAGAGGTTGTAGAACGTGAGGGCAATACACGGCAGCACGCCGTGACGCAGCAGATCCAGCCCGTTATCCTCCATGCCGATGGTGCGCATTCCCATGCTGGGGAACCAGTTAAGCTGCACGGCAAAAACGGTGATGAGCAGGATGCCGAACCAGAATATCGGAACAGAAATGCCGATATAGGCGAATAAATTGAGCAGATGATCCAGCAAGCGGTGCTTAAATGCCCCCGCCAGCAGCCCCAGCGGGATCGCCAGCACGATCGCCATCAGCAGCGACGCGCCCATCAGCCCCAGCGTGGCCGGAATACGTTCGCCAATCATCTCCAGCACCGGGCGGTGGTAGATCAGCGAATAGCCGAGATCGCCCTGCAGGACGTTTTTCAGCCACAGGACGTACTGCGTGACCAGCGGCTTATCCAGCCCCAGGCTCTGGCGAATACGCTCAATGTCTTCCGGGGCCATACGCGGCGTAATGTACGCCGCCACCGGATCGCCGGGCGCGAGCTTGACCAGCAGAAACGCCACCAGTGAAATAAAAAACAGCATCGGCAGCAGCTGCAGCAGCCGACGCGTGAGGAGTGTGTTCACGACGTGCCCTTACCAAAGCCCCGACCTGACGGCCGGGGCAATCACTTATTTCTGATAGATTTTTGACAGATCCTGGAACAGATAGACCGGTTTCGGCTCCGCTTCCTCGGTGCCGCCAAAACGCTTGTCCACCGCGACGGTCGCATTGGTGTAGGCGATCGGGTAGTACGTCATATCGTTCGCCACGGTCTGCTGAATTTGCTTATAGATATCGGCACGTTTCGCGGCGTCGGTTTCCACTGCACCTTTATCCCACAGGGCATCAAACTGCGGATTTTTGTAATGCGCGTAGTTATAGGCTTCGTTGCTCATGAACAGCGATTTGTAACCGTCTGGCTCGGAGCCCATGATGTAGCCGCCCAGGTTCAGCTCCCACGCGGTGTTGTTCATATCGAGGCTGCGCTGAGACATGGCGTTGGAGTCCAGCGGCATCAGCTCCACGTTCACCCCAATGCCCTTCAGCGCCTGCTGAATGTAGAGCGCCATGCTCTCCTGGGTTTTGTTGGTGTTCACATACGCCAGGCGCAGCTTGAGGTTGTCCGGTGCGCCGGACGTCTTCAGCAGGTCTTTGGCTTTTTGCAGATCGAACTTGTACTGCTCGACGTCATCCGTCTTGTAAAGCGTATCTGGCGTCAGGAACGAGGTCGCCGGTTTAGCGTAGTCCAGCAAGGTAAACGCGGTCTGGGTGAGCTCGTCTTTGTTGATGGCGTAAGCAATGGCCTGACGCAGCTCTTTGCTCTTCATCACCGGCACGTTCTGGTTGAACGTCATATAGGCCAGACGGCCTTCCGGATAGACCACGAAGTCAAACTTACCGGTATTTTTCAGGCGGTTCACGTCCTGCGGGTCAACCATCTTTAGGTTGATTTCTCCGTTTTGCAGCGCAAGGTTGGCGGCGTTGCTGTCTTTGGCGAAACGGTAGGTGACCGAATCAAGCTTCGCTTTGCCGTTCCAGTAATCGTCAAAACGGGTCAGGGCGTAATACTGCCCGGCGCGATACTCTTTGAATTTGAACGGCCCGGAGCCTACCGGCGCATCGTTTTTGCTGCTCTTTTCCAGGTCGCCTTCACCGGCGAACACGTGCTGCGGAATCGGGTAGATCTGTACCAGGGTGCCGGTAAAGGCTGCGCTGACCTGCGGTAGGGTGAACTTAACGGTACGGTCGTCAACCTTACGCACCTCAACAGGCTTGCCGCCGTAGGTGAACATGCTGCGGAAGAAGCTGTGCTGTTTGGCATCCAGCAGCTTGTTAAAGGTGAAGACCACGTCTTCCGCCGTCAGCGGCTGTCCGTCCTGCCATTTCAGGTTGGGTTTTAACGTCAGGGTATAGCTCAGGTTGTCGGCGGAAGGCGTCAGGCTTTCCGCCAGGCCCCACTCGATGTTGCCGTTATTAAAGCTGTACAGCGGGGCGTAGAGCGCCTGCATGATCGTTAACGTCGTACGGTCACTGGCATAGAGCGGATTAACGGCTAGCGGGTCGCCGGAGGTAATTCCAATAATTAGCGAACCGCCCTCTTTTGGCGCGTCGTTTTTTGCCGCTGAGGGCGTATTTGTCTCTTTATTCTTCGCATCATCACAGCCAGCCAGGCCTAACGCGAGCGAAACCACCACTGCCGATAACAGAAGCTTGCGCATCTCACTAACTCCTTGCCTTATAAAGTTTTTATTACTGCATCTTTTATTTATGTTGAAGCATCATATTCAGCTTTATCGGTTTACGCATTAATTATGAAAATGCGATTTTCGATTAAGCTTATGCCGGATTTGTTATATATAAGCGCCAGAAGGAATAGCGGTTAATTGATTGCGCTCGCAACGTTAAACGCTTCACAAATCTCCTGCTACACTGCCTCAACACATCACTCAAAAGGCAGGCCAACATGTCAGACAACACGTATCAGCCACCAAAAGTGTGGGAATGGAAAAAGAACGGCGGCGGCGCGTTCGCCAATATTAACCGCCCGATTTCCGGCGCGACCCATGAGAAAGATCTGCCCGTGGGCTCCCACCCACTGCAGCTTTACTCTCTCGGAACACCGAACGGCCAGAAAGTGACAATCATGCTCGAAGAGCTGCTGGCGCTGGGCGTGACGGGCGCGGAGTATGACGCCTGGTTGATCCGCATCGGCGAAGGAGATCAGTTCTCCAGCGGGTTTGTTGAGGTGAACCCGAACTCGAAAATTCCGGCGCTTCGTGACCACTCCACGAACCCGCCAACGCGCGTATTTGAGTCCGGCAATATCCTGCTTTATCTGGCAGAGAAATTCGGTCACTTCCTGCCGAAAGATCCAGCGGGACGCACCGAGACCCTGAACTGGCTGTTCTGGCTGCAGGGTGCGGCGCCGTTCCTCGGCGGCGGCTTTGGCCACTTCTACAACTATGCCCCGGTAAAAATTGAGTACGCGATTGACCGCTTCACCATGGAAGCCAAACGCCTGTTCGACGTGCTGGATAAACAGCTGGCGCGCGGCCGCTACGTGGCGGGTGAAGAGTACACCATCGCGGATATCGCCATCTGGCCATGGTTCGGCTGCGTGGCGCTGGGCAGCGTCTATAACGCCGCCGAGTTCCTCGACGCAGAGAAGTACACTAACGTCCAGCGCTGGGCGAAAGACGTGGCGAATCGCCATGCCGTTAAGCGCGGCCGCATCGTTAACCGCACCAGCGGCGAGCTGAACGAGCAGCTCCACGAGCGCCACGCGGCGAGCGACTTCGATACCAATACGGAAGATAAGCGTCAGGCGTAATGTTCCGCCGGGCGGATCCCCGCCCGGCAACTGAGATCCCTGCCCAGGGCATGATTAGCTTAAAGGTTGAGCCGGTATTGCTGGCACTATCTGGACGTTTTTCTCGCGTCTGAGAGTGAGAAATGACGTCTCAACCGACAGCAGTCACAAAGGATCTGTTATGAAACTTATTAAAACAACGCTGGTTATCAGCGCCCTCATTTTTTCCACCTCGGGAATGGCTATCGACAAAACCGCCGCTGGTGCGGTAGCAGGCGCGGCCATTGGCGCGGCCACGGGCAAAGATCTGAAATCGACCGTTGGCGGCGCCGTCGTAGGCGCAGGCACGGGTGCCATGTTCAAAAACGGCGGCAAAGGTAAAGCCGCGCGTAAGGGCGGCGCGGTAGGTGCTGCCGTAGGCGCAGGCGCCGCAGCGGTTACCGGCAAGAGCGTGCTGAAAGGTGCAGCCGTTGGTGCGGGCACGGGCGCGCTGATTGGTGAAGCGACGCACTGATAAATACAGCCGGGCAGCGCTGCGTTTGCCCGGCATGAACGACATCCCCGATCGCATTTCCGCTTATTGTTCGTGTCTCATCCTTAAATAATTCCCGCAAACCGCACTAATACTTAATGTCCCGCGCTTTTTGTCTTCCGGACTGTTTCATCTGACGCTTGTCCTGACGGCAGTCGTGATTGCTCTGGTTATTGTTCGCCACGCAGGTCTGCTTCACCTGCCGCGACGCGTCGCGGGTTTCCTGCCTGACATCACGCGCCACGCGCCGCTCCTGCGCCTGCTGGGTCGCACTGGCAGAAACCGAGAACAGCATCAGAAGAATGCAAGAAAGGACAGGAATGACAGATAACGATCTGTTCATAGCAACACCTCGAAGAAGAGAGCCCAGAACGTCAGGGGGTTAGCAAAAGAATAGCAGTTTCAGAAGGGGCTGAATGGGGAAGGCGTTAATAATACAAGGCCGCACAAGGCGGCCTTGTACGCTGCGTTATGCCGTCAGGCGGAACTTCTGCACCGAGCGCTGAAGATCTTCGGTCTGGCGCTCCAGCGCCGCCGCTGCCGCAGAAACCTCTTCAACCAGCGAGGCGTTTTGCTGGGTAACGCCGTCCATCTGGGTAATGGCAATCCCGACCTGCGAAATACCCTTGCTTTGCTCCTCAGAGGCAGAAGCGATTTGCTTCATGATGGTTGTCACTTCCGTCACATCGCGCAAAATCGCATCCATGGTGGTGCCGGTGTCGCTCACCAGCTGCGCCCCCTGCTCTACGCGGGAAACGGAATCGGTAATAAGCCCCTCAATCTCTTTAGCCGCGTTGGCGCTGCGGCTTGCCAGGTTACGAACTTCACCTGCCACCACCGCGAAACCACGCCCCTGTTCACCCGCGCGCGCCGCTTCAACTGCCGCATTGAGTGCCAGAATATTGGTCTGGAAGGCAATGCTGTTGATCACGTTGGTGATTTCAGCAATTTTCTTCGAGCTTTCCGAAATACCGCTCATGGTGGTCACCACCTCTTCCACCAGCGAGCCGCCGCGGCTGGCAGTAGTTGAGGCCACATCAGCCAGCTGGCTGGCCTGACGCGCGCTTTCCGCGTTCAGTTTTACCGTGGCGGTCAGCTGTTCCATGCTGGCTGCCGTCTCTTCCAGCGCAGCCGCCTGCTCTTCGGTACGGGAAGAGAGGTCGTTGTTACCGCTGGAGATTTCCGTCGCACCGCGCCAGATGTTTTCACTGCCGGAGCGAATCGTACTGACCGCTTCGCGCAGACTGTCCTGCATAGCGCTCAGCAGCGGCACCAGCTGCCCCACGCAGTTACGGCCAAACGGCTCAATGGGCTGGCTGAGATCGCCCTGGGCTATCTGGCGGAACTGCAGGCGAATGCGGTCCAGCGGTTTGACCAGCATCGCCACCAGATATCGGTCGGTGAAGAGCAGGATCAGCAAGCCGATAATCGTGGCGGCGATAATCACCGTGCGGGTCATGCTTGTCAGGCCGTCCACCACCACGCGGGTGCTGTCGAGCGACTTCGCGGCGGCATTGTTGAACTCCTCAGCGGCCGCGCCGAACACACGGCTCAGTGGCGGCGTGACGTTGTTGGCCTGCTGGCGATACCCCTCCAGAGCCCCCTGCTTCGCCTGCTGCATTTGCGGCGTGACGCCCTGTTCGAGCAGCGCCTGCCAGGAGCCGATCACCCGGGAAGAGATCTGCTCATCCATCGGGCCTGGGGAGATCGCTTTCATCTCGGCCAGCTTCTTGCCCATGTTATCCAGCGCCTGCTGGGCAGAGGACAGATCCGGCGTGCCGCCTGCGGCTTTGACTTCCATTGCGCGGCTCAGACGGGTCACAAAGCGGAAATATTGATCGTTACCCTGGCTGAGTACCGTCATCTGTTTAACCAGCTGGCGGTCGACTTCATTGCCATCTGATACGCGAGAAAGGGACCAGGTGCTGTACAACCCAACGCCCGCCCACATTAAACAAAAGATCCCGAGAATCGTCAGCATGACGAAACGGATCGTGAAATTACGGAGCATATTCATAAGTCTTCCTTGCCGTGAGGGTGAGTTCGCCCAGAGGCGAGTACTACTCTCGTTATCGGCAGGAAAGAGGGAAATTATAACGTTTTGTGATCATTTTTAATTAGCGTGGCTTCACTGGTCGCACAGCAGTCGTTAATCATTAGGCCCGAGCTTAGGGATGTCATTTGCGATGTGGTAAGTTCAGATGAAAACGTTGTTTCGAAAAATTCATCAATAAGAAAGGAGACATCATGTCCTGGCACCCTTACCCTGGCCGCTATGAGAGTATGCAATATCGTTATTGCGGTAAAAGTGGCCTGCGCCTGCCCGCGCTGTCGCTGGGACTGTGGCATAGTTTCGGCCACATCCAGCCTCTTGACGCCCAGCGCGCGCTGCTGCGAAAAGCCTTCGACCTCGGCATCACCCATTTCGATCTCGCCAATAACTATGGCCCGCCGCCGGGCAGCGCGGAGGAGAATTTCGGCCGCCTGCTGCGTGAGGACTTTGCCGCGTACCGCGACGAGCTGATTATCTCCACCAAGGCGGGTTACGACATGTGGCCGGGGCCGTACGGTTCGGGCGGTTCACGCAAATATCTGCTCGCCAGCCTCGACCAGAGCCTGCAGCGTCTGGGCGTCGACTACGTGGATATTTTCTACTCCCACCGCGTGGATGAAAACACGCCGATGGAAGAGACGGCCTCCGCGCTGGCCCACGCCGTGCAGAGTGGGAAAGCGCTGTATGTCGGCATTTCCTCCTACTCGACCGATCGCACGCAGAAAATGGCCGAGCTGCTGCGCGAGTGGAAGATCCCGCTGCTGATCCACCAGCCGTCCTATAACCTGCTTAACCGCTGGGTCGATAAGACCGGCCTGCTGGATGCGCTGGAAGCAAACGGTACGGGGTGTATCGCCTTTACCCCGCTGGCGCAGGGGCTGCTGACCGGAAAATACCTGAACGGTATTCCTGAAGGTTCACGCATGCAGCGCGAAGGGAATAAAGCGCGCGGCCTGACGCAGAAGATGCTGACCGACGCCAACCTGAGCAGCCTTCGCCTGCTGAATGAGATGGCGCAGGCGCGCGGACAAACGATGGCGCAGATGGCGCTAAGCTGGCTGCTGAAAGATGCGCGCGTGACGTCCGTGCTGATTGGCGCAAGCCGCCCGGAACAGCTGGAAGAGAATGTTCAGGCGCTGGAAAACCTGCGCTTTACGGAGGACGAACTCAAGCGGATTGACCAGCATGTTGCGGATGGGGAGTTGAATCTGTGGCAGGCGTCGTCGGATAAATAGTGCGGTCTGATGCCTTCCCCCCTCACCCTAACCCTAACCCTCACCCCAAAGGGGAGAGGGGACTGCTCGGTACGGCTTTTCTCCCCTTTGGGGAAAGGGCGGGGTGAGGGGTATTAGATGTACTTTACTTCTTACTGATCTTATCCAGATACCCCATCACAAACGCAGACAGCACAAACGTCAGGTGGATGATGACGTACCACATCAGTTTGTTATCCGGCACGTTCTTCGCGTCCATAAACACGCGTAGCAGGTGGATAGAGGAGATTGCCACAATCGACGCGGCCACTTTATTCTTCAGCGACGAAGCATCCATTTTGCCCAGCCAGCTGAGCTTCTCTTTACGCTCGTCGATATCGAGCTGGGAGACAAAATTCTCGTAGCCGGAGAACATCACCATCACCAGCAGCCCGCCCACCAGGGTCATATCCACCAGCGACAGCAGTACCAGAATCAAATCCGCTTCGGCAATAGAAAAAATGTTCGGCAGAACATGCCAGATTTCCTGAAAGAACTTAATCGTCAGCGCGATAAGTGCCAGCGAGAGGCCAAAATAGACGGGGGCCAGTATCCAGCGAGAGGCGTACATGGCATTTTCAAAAAAGCGTTCCATAAAGTCCTGTTTGCAAAAGAAACCAGCGCCCAGTATATCTCAACGGCGCTGGCTGTTTGCAATAACTCAACGGTACGTCACTCAGACGTTGTCTGGGTTAACCTCGGGACGTGCGTACTCCGGCCAGACAAGCGCCACCAGTTCAGGATAGGCTTCCAGACTGAACTCGCGAAAACACTGGCGCAAATTTAATACGTCCAGATCGGAATAAGAGACCTTCTCGCCGTTAAGGCAGCGCTTTTTAATATTGTCATAATATTTATAGACTGCTGAATTCAGATCGCTACAGCGACGCTGCGCCTCAAACAGTCCGGGCGTATCATTAATTTCCGACATTTTCATGCGCTTAATTGTCGCGTGTAAAAAGTCGATATATTCGTGGTTCACCCGCCAGTACCAGACAGGCGTAACGGAGTTCATCAATACAGAGAAATGGTCTTCCCCTTCCTCTTTTGTCATCAGTTCAGGTTGCGGGGGTTCACTGGTGTCTTTCGACACTTTCGTTTTATTGAACTCCTGCATCAATAAAAGCACACCAGCGGTCAGTAATAGTAATGTGATGACCGTAAAAAAGATGCTGTTCATGGGTAGGCTCCATTTTTTTTGATTTTAAATTTGCCTCATGATATTGTCAACGAATCTCACGCCTTTACCAACCCCACCCTGTTGAAAATAAAGGAAATTAAAAATGCTGCCCGACTATCTCGTCCCGGCTAAGTACCACATTACGCCTGTGGAACAGCAACCGACGGAAGCAGAAAAAGAGGCCAGTTTCACTCAGGGGAAAAGAAAGCTCTCTGATTTCGAGCCCGATATATTAATTGGTGTTTCCCGAACTGGCAAATCCCGAAATATGTTGCTGGAAGAGCACGATCGCCATATAAAAGACCGCTTATTTCGCGCCATAAAAATTGAAGCCTTTGTCCACCTGCTGAATGACCTGCAGGCCGAGGGTGAAATAGATGCCCAGAAACTAAGTCAAATAATGGCCGAGAAAACCGAAGAAATTAATGAAGCGGGCAATGAAATTTGGCTTAATTTAATTACGCGCGAAAAAAACAACCCAATTTTTTATAGCCTGGGGGAAGATTAACGTGAAAGAAGTTAAAAACAACGACGTTTATTTGACTTTAGAAGATAAAAAAAGTGATGAATTTATCTTAAAGCAAAATCTCGACGCGCTGAAAAACACAAAAAATGACGAGATGACGCGTATTACGCAAGACCTGGTATCGATCCCGGCGACGCTGGTTCGTCTGAAATGGCAGAATCGCCGTGAAATTTATCCGCTACAGGTCAAAGAAGAAATTTACGGTGCCGTGATGAACGCCATCATAGAGCAGCGTCCCGAGCTGAAAGAGAAGCTTCTGGGACGTCTTGAGGCCAATTATCAATATCTGCTTGCCAGAGAAATCGCCACCCTGCGTCTGACGCGAAAGCTGTCCGA
Organism: Enterobacter sp. CGMCC 5087; assembly: GCF_003144775.1. Lineage (NCBI taxonomy): Bacteria > Pseudomonadati > Pseudomonadota > Gammaproteobacteria > Enterobacterales > Enterobacteriaceae > Enterobacter > Enterobacter sp. CGMCC 5087. The sequence continues at coordinate 11,807 of NZ_QFXN01000205.1, forward strand.
CGGTGAGTACCGTACCTCAAACGTCACCTGCGTGGCGCTTGATGAGGACGCGCTGGCAACCCCCTCTACCGCACCGACGGATAGCAAAAACGCATAAACCGGCAGGCATAAAAAAAGCCGGCTTTCGCCAGCTTCTTTATCACTTCGAGGCCGCTTTCTCTTCGCCGACCAGTCCAATCTTCAGGTAACCCGCCTGATGCAGCGTGTCCATTACCTTCATCATGGTTTCATAATCAACCGTTTTATCCGCACGGAAGAAGACCGTGGTGTCTTTTTTACCGCCCGTAAGCTGCTCCAGCGCCGGGATGACCGAGTCGGCCGTCACCGGGTCGTTCCCGAGGAACATGGATTTATCCGCCTTCACCGACAGGTAGATAGGCTTCTCCGGGCGCGGCTGGGGCTGGCTGGAAGAGGCAGGCAGATTGACCTTCACATCGACCGTCGCCAGCGGCGCAGCCACCATGAAGATAATCAGCAGAACCAGCATGACGTCGATAAACGGCGTCACGTTGATTTCATGCATTTCGCCGTTATCGTCCAGATTTTCGTTTAGACGCATCGCCATACTCTTAACCTGCGCGCAGTTTAGACGCCGCGTGCACCGGCTTAACCGAGCTGGCGTTCAGGTCGAGATCGCGGCTTTGCAGCAGCAGAACCTGCGCGGCAACGTCACCCAGCGTGGCTTTGTAGCTGCCAATCATACGCGCGAAGATGTTGTAGATGACCACCGCCGGAATAGCGGCAACCAGACCGATTGCCGTCGCCAACAGCGCTTCTGCGATACCCGGCGCCACGACCGCCAGGTTGGTGGTTTGGGTCTGCGCGATACCGATAAAGCTGTTCATGATGCCCCAGACCGTTCCGAAAAGACCGATAAACGGTGAGATCGCGCCGATGGTCGCCAGATAACCATTGCCGCGTCCCATGTGTCGGCCAACGGCCGCAACGCGACGCTCCAGGCGGAAACCGGTACGTTCTTTGATGCCTTCGTTATCTTCACTGCCAGCGGAGAGTTCCAGCTCGTTCTGTGCTTCATTCACTAACAGGGTGGTCAGGCTTTTCGCGTGAAAGGATGAGGTCATATCTGCAGCCTGATCCAGAGAGCGGGCTTCTGCCAGCTGCTGCTGTTCCCGCTTAAGGCGGCGCTTCTGAGAAAGCAGCTCGGCGCTCTTGCTGAAGAAAATAGCCCAGGTGACAACGGACGCCAGAATCAGGCCGATCATCACAATCTTAACCACGATGTCAGCATGCTGATACATGCCCCAAACGGAGAGATCCGTCTGCATCAAATTATTACCCACTCTGTATCTCCAGGACGCAAATCACAAAATCTGAGCGTAATAATATCAAAACGTCGTCGAATTGATAGTAGTTCTCATTAGTATTTGCATGGTGCCGTAATTTTCGCTCACTTTCCTTGCGCTTACGCAGTAAAAATTTCTTATGCGAATTTTTGCTAATATTTTCTGCTTATTCGATAAGCCTCGGGGTGCAGTTTTTTCCAATCGTGGTAGTCTGGACGTCCAGACGTATAAAAACAGGGTTAGCGAACATGACAAAGAAGCATCTTGATACCACGCTGGTACAGGCAGGACGCAGCAAAAAATATACGCAGGGATCGGTCAACAGCGTGATTCAACGAGCCTCCTCGCTGGTGTTTGATACCGTTGAGGAGAAAAAAATTGCCACGCGCAACCGCGCGAAAGGCGGGCTGTTTTATGGCCGTCGCGGCACGCTAACCCATTTCTCTCTTCAGGAAGCGATGTGCGAACTGGAAGGCGGCGCGGGCTGCGCGCTGTTCCCGTGCGGGGCGGCGGCGGTCGCCAACACCATTCTGGCGTTTGTGGAACAGGGCGACCATATCCTGATGACCAACACCGCCTACGAGCCCAGCCAGGACTTCTGCACCAAAATCCTCAGCAAGCTCGGCGTAACGACCGGCTGGTTCGACCCGATGATTGGCGAAGGCATTGCCGAACTTATTCAGCCAAACACGCGCATTGTGTTCCTGGAATCTCCGGGATCGCTCACCATGGAAGTTCACGACGTGCCGGCTATCGTGAAGGCCGTGCGCAGCAAAGCCCCAGAGGCGATCGTGATGATCGACAACACCTGGGCGGCGGGCGTGCTGTTTAAAGCGCTGGAGTTCGACATTGATATCTCGATTCAGGCGGCGACGAAATACCTGATAGGCCACTCTGACGGCATGATTGGCACCGCGGTTTCCAACGCGCGCTGCTGGGATCAGCTGCGTGAAAATGCCTACCTGATGGGCCAGATGGTGGATGCAGATACGGCCTACATGACCAGCCGCGGACTCCGCACGCTGGGCGTTCGCCTGCGTCAGCACCATGAAAGCAGCCTGAAGGTGGCCGAATGGCTGGCGCAGCATCCGCAGGTTGAGCGCGTGAATCATCCCGCGCTACCGGGCAGTAAAGGCCACGAATTTTGGCAGCGTGACTTTACGGGCAGCAGCGGTTTGTTCTCGTTCGTGCTGAAAAAGCGGCTGAATAACGACGAGCTGGCGAGCTATCTGGATAATTTTACCCTCTTCAGCATGGCCTACTCCTGGGGCGGTTTTGAATCCCTGATCCTGCCTAATCAGCCGGAACAGGTTGCGGCTCTGCGTCCCGGCGGTGAAGTGGACTTCAGCGGTACCCTGATTCGACTGCATATCGGTTTAGAAAACGTTGACGATCTGATTGCCGATTTAGCAGCAGGGTTCGAGCGTATCGTGTAGAGTGCTGGCTGAAAATGTACTCTCTGGACGCTTTTGTGGACACGGCGATGAGAAAAGTCTGCATGAGTTGCGCCCGGGATCAAACCCGACGGGCGAATAAGGGAGTACAATAGCGCTATATCTGCTGTTCCACAGGAAAGTCCATGGCTGTTATTCAAGATATTATCGCGGCGCTCTGGCAACACGACTTTGCCGCGCTGGCGGATCCTCACGTCGTCGGTATCGTTTACCTCGTGATGTTCGCAACACTGTTTCTGGAAAATGGATTACTGCCAGCCTCGTTTTTACCCGGCGACAGCCTGCTTTTACTTGCCGGGGCATTAATCGGGAAAGGCGTCATGGACTTCACGCCAACGATGGTTATTCTCACCTCTGCAGCCAGCCTGGGCTGCTGGCTGAGCTATCTGCAGGGCCGCTGGCTTGGGAATACCCGCGTCGTAAAAGGCTGGCTGGCGCAGTTACCGCATAAATATCATCAGCGTGCGACCTGCATGTTCGACAGGCATGGCCTGCTGGCCCTGCTGGCGGGGCGTTTCCTCGCGTTTGTTCGCACGCTTCTGCCTACGATGGCGGGCATTTCCGGTCTGTCAAACCGCCGCTTCCAGTTCTTCAACTGGCTGAGCGCTCTGCTGTGGGTGGGTGTAGTCACCACGCTCGGCTATGCGCTGAATATGATCCCCTTTGTGAAACACCATGAAGATCAGGTGATGACCTTCCTGATGGTACTGCCGATGTTCCTGCTGGTGGCAGGACTGGTGGGAACCATCGCGGTGGTGATTAAGAAGAAGTACTGCAGCGCGTGATCCCCTCACCCTGACCCTCTCCCCATAGGGGAGAGAGGAAAAAGCTTAAGCTCCCTGCATGGTTCGGATGCGTGATGCATCTTCTCCCGGCGTGACGCCGAAATAGCGCTTAAACTCCCGACTGAACTGCGACGCACTCTCGTAACCCACCCGCATTGCCGCCGCGCTGGCCTTCATGCCGTCGTGGATCATCAGCATCCGCGCCTTATGCAGCCGGTAGGTTTTAAGGTACTGCAGCGGCGAGGTGCTGGTCACCGACTTGAAGTTATGATGAAACGCCGAGACGCTCATGTTCGCTTCCGCCGCCAGCTGGTCGACGCTGAGGTTTTCCGTGTACTGGCTTTCAATACGCTTGAGCACGCGGCTTATCAGGCTGAAGTGGGTCTGCCGGCTCACAAGAGCCAGCAGCGCCCCGCCCCCCGGCCCCAGCAGCACATGGTAGAGAATTTCGCGGACGATCTGCTTGCCCAGAATACGCGCGTCCAGCGGCCTTTCCATCACGTCCAGCAGACGTTCAATGGCGCAGAGGATCTCTTCCGACAGCGTCGCCGAGTTAATCCCGCTCGACGCCATAGACGGCTGGAAGAACTCATCTTCGCCAATCTCCATTAGCAGCTCCTGCAGCTGAAGAATATCGACGTTGACGCGAATACCGGCCAGCGGGACGGCTTCTGTCGCGAAGGTTTCACATTCGAAGGGTAAAGGTACCGTCAGGAGCAGATATTCATTGGTGTCGTAGCGGAACACGCGCTCGTTGATATAGCCAATTTTATGGCCCGAGAAGAGAAAAACGATGCCCGGCTGGTACATGACCGGCGTGCGCGTCCCGGGCTGCGTGCCATAAAGCAGGCGAATGTCAGGAAGCAGATCGCTGACACCATTTTCTTTATCTATCAGTCTTTTAATCTGCACAGTGAGCTGATGGCAGATCGCTTCACGGTTCATATTACGTTACTCCGGGTACGGTTTCCGACGTTGACAGTGTGCGTCGTTTTCCGCGCTTTCTCCAGCGCTCTGTAGAAATGGGCAAGACATCGGCAGGAATGTGCATTGAGAGGATAGCCCCGGACGGCCACAATGTGCAGCATCAGGTCGCCCTCTGCGCCACCACGGTTTTTCACCCACTAAAGGGAACGAGCAATGAACAACTTTAATCTTCACACCCCAACCCGCATTCTGTTTGGTAAAGACGCTATCGCCGATCTGCGCGCACAGATCCCTGCTGAAGCCCGCGTACTGATCACCTACGGTGGCGGCAGCGTGAAAAAAACCGGCGTGCTGGATCAGGTTTACAGCGCCCTGAACGGTCTGGACGTGCGTGAGTTCGGCGGCATCGAGCCAAACCCGTCTTACGAAACGCTGATGAACGCGGTGAAAATCGCTCGCGAAGAAAACATTACCTTCCTGCTGGCCGTCGGCGGCGGCTCCGTGCTGGACGGCACCAAATTCATCGCGGCGGCAGCGCACTATGCTGACGGCATCGATCCGTGGCACATTCTGGAAACTCGCGGCAGCGACATTAAAAGCGCCATCCCGATGGGCTCCGTGCTGACCCTGCCGGCCACCGGCTCTGAATCCAACAAGGGCGCGGTGATCTCCCGTAAAACGACCGGCGACAAACAGGCCTTTATGAACGAACACGTTCAGCCTGTGTTCGCGATCCTGGATCCGGTTTACACCTACACCCTGCCTGCGCGTCAGGTGGCGAACGGCGTGGTCGACGCCTTTGTTCATACCGTTGAGCAGTACGTCACGTATCCGGTGAATGCCAAAATTCAGGATCGCTTCGCGGAAGGCATTCTGCTGACGCTCGTCGAAGAAGGTCCGAAAGCGCTGAAAGAGCCGGAAAATTACGACGTGCGTGCCAACGTCATGTGGGCGGCAACGCAGGCGCTGAACGGCCTGATCGGCGCTGGCGTACCGCAGGACTGGGCAACCCACATGCTGGGCCACGAGCTGACGGCGATGCACGGTCTGGACCACGCGCAAACGCTGGCCGTTGTGCTGCCTGCGCTGTGGAACGAAAAACGGGACACCAAGCGTGCCAAACTGCTGCAGTACGCAGAACGCGTGTGGAACATCACCGAGGGTTCTGACGATGCGCGTATTGATGCCGCCATCGAAGCGACCCGCAGCTTCTTTGAAGGTCTGGGCGTGCCAACGCGTCTCTCTGGCTACGGTCTGGACGGCAGCTCCATCCCTGCCCTGCTGGCGAAACTCGAAGAACACGGCATGACCCACCTGGGCGAGCACGGCGACATTACGCTGGACGTCAGCCGTCGCATCTACGAAGCGGCACGCTAAGCGTTTTTGCCCTCCCGACTTTCGTTTTTTGACATTTCGTCCAGACTTAATGCACAACCCATCGCCGGAGGAACCCTCCGGCGATGCGCACCTGAAGGAGGAAAAATGGCAAACCAAACCGTAATCAAGCTGCAGGACGGCAACGTGATGCCCCAGCTGGGGCTAGGTGTATGGAAAGCCGGTAACGACGAGGTCGTCTCCGCCATTCATAAAGCCCTGGAAGTCGGCTATCGGTCCATTGATACCGCCGCCGCATATAAAAACGAGGACGGCGTGGGTAAGGCACTGGCCAGCGCTGGCGTCCCCCGCGATGAGTTATTCATCACCACGAAACTGTGGAACGACGATCAAAAACGGCCCCGCGAAGCGCTGGAGGAGAGCCTGGAGAAACTCCAGCTCGATTTCGTCGATCTCTGGCTGATGCACTGGCCGGTTCCGGCTATCGATCACTACGTTGACGCCTGGAAAGGGATGATTGAACTGCAGAAAGAGGGGCTGGTGAAAAGCATCGGCGTCTGTAATTTCCAGGTTCATCACCTGCAGCGGCTGATTGACGAGACTGGCGTTGCGCCAGTGATTAACCAGATCGAGCTGCACCCGCTGATGCAGCAGCGCCAGCTTCATGCCTGGAACGCCACGCATAAAATCCAGACCGAGTCCTGGAGCCCGCTGGCGCAGGGCGGCGAAGGGGTATTCGATCAAAAGATTATCCGTGAGCTGGCGGATAAATACGGTAAAACCCCGGCGCAAATCGTCATTCGCTGGCATCTGGACAACGGCCTGGTGGTCATTCCGAAATCGGTCACGCCGTCGCGCATCGCCGAGAACTTCGACGTCTGGGATTTCCGTCTGGACAAAGAAGAGCTGGGTGAGATTGCGAAGCTGGATAAGGGTAAACGTTTAGGCCCTGACCCTGATCAGTTTGGCGGGTAGTCGCGTAAAAAAGCCGGGTGGCGGCTTCGCCTTACCCGGCCTACGTGTCGACATAAAAAACCCCGGCTTGCCGGGGTTTTTTATTTACGCTTTGCGCTTCACGGGCTTCTTCACACTCGAATTACCGTTCGAACGCTGATGCACAATCGGCGTGTGCTTGGTCAGCGCCGGGCGCGTATTGCGGTTCTGGCGACGCGCTTCGCGCATCTCATCCAGCGTTGGGGCCGGTACCAGACAGTCGCGGCGCGAGCCGATCAGGTGTTTTTTACCCATCTCTTCCAGCGCCTGACGGATCAGCGGCCAGTTTTTCGGATCGTGGTAACGCAGCAGCGCTTTATGCAGACGACGCTGTTTATCCCCTTTCGGCACCACCACCTCTTCACTCTTGTAGCCAATCTTACTCAGCGGGTTCTTGCCGGTGTAATACATGGTCGTCGAGTTGGCGAGCGGTGACGGATAGAAGTTCTGCACCTGATCCAGACGGAAGCGACGCTGCTTCAGCCACAGCGCCAGGTTCACCATGTCTTCATCGCGCGTGCCCGGGTGGGCGGAGATGAAGTATGGGATCAGATACTGCTCTTTACCCGCCTGCTTTGAATAGGTATCGAACAGCTCTTTAAAGCGATCGTAGCTGCCCATGCCCGGCTTCATCATTTTCGACAGCGGGCCTTCCTCGGTGTGCTCCGGCGCAATCTTCAGATAGCCGCCGACGTGGTGCGTCGCCAGCTCTTTGATGTAGCGCGGATCTTCCACGGCGATGTCGTAACGTACCCCGGACGCGATCAGGATCTTCTTGATGCCCTTCAGGTCGCGTGCGCGGCGGTAGAGGTTGATCGTCGGCTCGTGGTTGGTGTCCATATGCTCGCAAATGCTCGGATAGACGCAGGAGAGGCGACGGCAGGTTTGCTCCGCGCGCGGCGACTTGCAGCGCAGCATGTACATGTTCGCGGTTGGGCCGCCAAGGTCGGAAATCACGCCGGTAAAGCCCGGCACCGAGTCGCGAATCGCTTCGATCTCATTGATGATCGAATCTTCAGAGCGGCTCTGGATAATACGGCCTTCGTGCTCGGTAATGGAGCAGAACGAACAGCCGCCGAAGCAGCCGCGCATGATGTTGATCGAGAAGCGGATCATCTCATACGCCGGGATACGGGCGTTGCCGTACGCCGGGTGCGGAACGCGTTTGTACGGTAGCGCAAAGACGCTGTCCATCTCTTCGGTGGAGAGCGGGATCGCCGGCGGGTTGATCCAGATAAAGCGCTCGCCGTGCTTCTGCATCAGCGCGCGGGCGCAGCCAGGGTTGGTTTCATGGTGCAGAATACGGGACGCGTGCGCGTAGAGCACCTTGTCGGCTTTCACCTTCTCGTAGGACGGCAGCAGCACGTAGGTCTTTTCCCACGGTTTCGGGCGCGGCGGCTGCACAACGATAGCCTTCGCTTCCGCTTTTTTCGGCTCAACCGGCTTGTTATCGGCACACGGCAGATCTTCGCCGTACGGGTGCGGGATCGGGTCGATTTTGCCCGGCATATCAATGATGCGGGAATCCACCCCGCTCCAGCCCGGGAGCGCCTCTTTCACCATAATGGCGGTATTGCGCACGTCGCGGATGCTGCTAACCGGCTCACCCTGCGACAGACG
>NZ_QFXN01000206.1:0-73625 GCF_003144775.1 Enterobacter sp. CGMCC 5087
CTTCCACCAGCGGACGCTCGCCGTTACCGTAAATCAGCATATCGGCTTTGGAATCCACCAGCACCGAGCGGCGTACGGTATCAGACCAGTAATCGTAGTGCGCGGTGCGGCGCAGGCTCGCCTCGATGCCGCCCAGGATCACCGGCACGTCTTTCCAGGCTTCTTTACAGCGCTGGGTATAGACCAGGGTTGCGCGGTCGGGGCGTTTGCCCGCCACGTTATCCGGCGTGTAGGCATCGTCATGGCGCAGCTTACGGTCGGCGGTGTAGCGGTTGATCATCGAATCCATGTTGCCTGCGGTCACGCCGAAGAACAGGTTCGGTTTACCCAGACGCATAAAGTCGTCTTTGCTGTTCCAGTCAGGCTGGGAGATGATCCCCACGCGGAAGCCCTGCGCTTCGAGCATACGGCCACAAATCGCCATACCAAAGCTCGGGTGGTCAACGTAGGCATCGCCCGTGACCAGAATGATGTCGCAGCTATCCCAGCCCAGTTGGTCCATCTCTTCCCGGGACATCGGCAGGAACGGCGCCGGTCCAAAGCAGGCCGCCCAGTATTGAGGCCAGGAGAAGAGGTCACGATCCGGCTGGATCAGGGAGATTGCGCTCATAATGCTTCCGAAGAAAAAATAGACAAAAGGAGCGGGATTATACGCTGTTCATCCGCCAGATTTGAAGAAAAGGTTGCATGAAGCAGGCAGATATTCGGGGAAGTCGTTAAAATACGGCGCCCTGATAATTTTGAATCATAATATTCACTATATTTTCCGGTGATTTGCCCCGGAACGTGTTATTGCGCGGAGCTCTGTCGTGAAGCCCAACGATTCGTTACATGTATCCCAGCTGCGGGTTGTCCTTCACCTCTGCGGTTTTCTGGTTCTGCTGTACAGCCTTTCCATGCTGCCGCCGATGGTTATCGCCCTGCTGAATAAAGAGCGGACCTACTTTGCCTTTCTGACCACCTTTTTAACCTTTTTTACTCTCGGAGGGTTAACCTGGCGGGCAACCCGTCACGCCGGCATACAGCTGCACACCCGCGACGGGTTTGTGATTATCGTGCTGTTCTGGCTGCTGTTTTCATTCATTAGCGCCATGCCGCTCTGGATGGATGACGGGCTACGGCTCTCCTTTGCCGACGCGCTCTTTGAAGGGGTTTCCGGGATCACCACCACCGGGGCAACGGTGATCGGGGACGTCAGCGCCCTGCCTAAGTCGTACCTTTATTACCGCGCACAGCTGAATTTCATTGGCGGGTTAGGCGTCATCGTGCTGGCCGTCGCGGTCCTGCCGCTGCTGGGCATTGGTGGCATGAAGCTCTATCAGTCAGAGATGCCGGGGCCGTTCAAGGAGGAGCGTCTGACTCCCCGCCTTGCCGATACCGCGCGCACGCTGTGGGTGACCTACTTCGCGCTGGGCGTGGCCTGCACCCTGGCCTACTGGCTGGCGGGAATGTCATTTTTTGACGCCCTCTGTCACGGGCTGTCGACCGTGTCGCTGGGCGGGTTCTCCACCCGCAGCGAAAGCATTGGGTTTTATGACAGCCACGCGATTGAGCTGGTCGCCGGGGCGTTTTCACTGCTCTCCGCGTTCAACTTCACCCTCTGGTACGTCGCCATTGTCAGACGCACCCTAAAACCGATTCGCCGCAGCCCGGAGGTTAAATTCTTTCTGAGCGCCGCCGCGGTGATTATTGCCATCACCGCCTGGCAGGTCTGGCATGCCGGGATGTACAACGCTACGGATAGCCTGGTGCACGCCTTCTTCCTTGCCAGTTCGATGATGACCGATAACGGCCTTTCGACCGCCGACTATGCCCAATGGCCCGCACACACCATTTTCCTGCTGTTGAGCGCCAGCTTTTTTGGCGGCTGCGTAGGCTCGACCTGCGGCGGGATCAAAGCCCTGCGTTTTCTCATTATGTTCAAGCAGAGTATTCAGGAGATGAACCAGCTGGCGCATCCGAGAGCGCTGCTGAGCATTAAGGTGGGCAAAAGCGTGGTGAATGAACGCGTCCTGCGCTCGGTATGGAGCTTCTTTTTTCTCTACGTCATGATCACGGGCTTTTTTGTCTGGTCGCTCAATCTGATGGGCTACGACCTGTTCACCGCATTCGCAACGGTCGCCGCCTGCATCAACAACATGGGGCTGGGGTTTGGGGAGACGGCGTCGACGTTTGGCACGTTAACAGAGGGGGCAAAACTACTGATGTGCGCGGCGATGATCCTGGGGCGTCTGGAAATTTACCCGGTGCTGATTCTGTTCTCGCGCTTTTTCTGGCGGGCATAAACCATTCCCGGCGAACCGGGAATGTCAGGATTATGGCGCAGGGTTGATCAGCATCTGCCCCACGGAGCCCCTGTCCATCATCTCCAGCGTCTGGCTGTGGAACAGGAACGGGAAGTGCGGCCACGAAGGCTGACCATAGTAGACAAGCAGTTCAACCTGACCGTCCACCCAGACAGTATCTTTCCAGCCGCGGTCTTCCGGGAACGGCATCGCACCGTTGACGTTGCGGATCAGGAATGCCACCCCTTCAATATGGAACGACTGCGGCATATCTGAACGGACCGTCCAGCGCTCCCAGGTGCCCTGCTGCGCGGTAATGTCGATGCGGTTGACGTCCCACAGCGCGCCGTTGATGCCCGGATCGTCGCCCAGGCTGATATCACGGCTGCGCACCGGCGAGCCGCTCATGATCTCCTGCGGCAGCAGGCGCATTGGCAGGCTATCGGTCACCAGCGGCAGCAGACCGGTCGGGCGCAGGGTCAGCACCAGGGTCGAGACAAGAATGCTCGACGGTTCAAAGAACCCGCGAATGCGGTCCACAATGCTGGCCGCTTCACCGCAGGTGACAGACACTTCATCCCCATTGGTCATATCAATGAGAACTTCGCGACGTTCTCCCGGCGAGAGCGCCAGCTGTTTGACGGACACCGGGGCCGGTAAAAAGCCCTGGTCGCCGGAGATCACGTGCAGCGGACGGCCATCGCTCATTTGCAGCTGATAGCGGCGCGAGTTGGACGCGTTGAGCAGGCGCAGGCGCACCCAGCCGCGCGAGACCTCGACATACGGGCTTTGCGCGCCGTTGACCAACAGCGTATCGCCGACGAAACCACCGCTGCCCGGCTCGCTGTATTCCGGCGTACCGAAATTATCCAGACGCTTGTCCTGGATGATAATCGGGAAGTCATCCACGCCGTAGTGGTTCGGGATCGGCAGGGATTTGCTGACCTCATCTTCCACCAGCCACATTCCTGCCAGGCCGTTATAAACCTGCTGCGCCGTACGGTTAGGCGTGTTGGCGTGATACCACAGGGTGGCCGCGCTCTGGCGAATCGGCAGAACCGGCGCCCAGTCGGCGCTGGGTGACATCATTCGCGCCGCGCCGCCAATCAACGGGCCGGGCACCTGTAGGCCACTGATGGTCATGGCGACATTTTCAGGGGTGCGGTTACTGTAGATGAGCTTTACGTCATCGCCATTCCACACGCGTATGGTCGGCCCAAGGTAACGTCCGTTAATGCCCCAGACCGGCGCGCGCGTCCCCTGGGTGAAGGACCAGTGGCTGCGCTGCAGCGTCAGGAAAAGCGGCTGACCGCGACGAGATTCAATTAATGGCGGAATAGGCAGCGGCTGTTGCTGCCCGGCGGCGCTGGCTGTCAGCGGCATCGCACCCGCACAAAGGGCGATCCCGGAAGCCTGAATAAACTGACGCCGACTGAGTGACATATAAGCTCCATCTGAAACGACTAACAACGCGGGAATTCGTTTTCCCTTCAACGCCGGATTAAATCTTACCGGCGGCTTCTCTCTCTGCGACTTCTTTGTCGAGCTGCGCAATATGCTGAGCCATCAGCTCACGGCAGTGCGCTGCCAGCTCGCGCACCTGGTCTTTACCGTATTTGCTGGTATCGACGGGTGGCAGCATTTCGACAATCACCAGCCCGTTATTCAGGCGGTTAAGATTAATCTTATTCGAAGTATTGGAAACGCACACGGGAATAATTGGAACACCTGCCGCAATTGCGGCATGAAACGCCCCGGTTTTAAACGGCAGCAGGCCGCGGCCGCGGCTGCGCGTTCCTTCCGGGAACATCCAGATTGAGATTTTGCGCTTTTTAAAATGATTCACCACTTCCGCAATGGTGCTGTGCGCTTTCGCACGGTTGTTACGGTCGATCAGCAGGTTACCGGTCAGCCAGTACAGCTGGCCAAAAAACGGGATCCACAGCAGGCTTTTTTTTCCCACCGTCACGGTCGGTGGAAGCACGATATTTGCGGCGGTCACCATATCGTAATTGTTCTGATGGTTGGCGATATAGATGGCGTTACCGAAATTCTCCGCCCCTTCAGGCAGACGTTTTTCAACCTTCAGACCAAACAGCGGCGCAAGACGACCGAACATATGGCCAAAGGTGGCAACATGCTTCGGATTACGCGGGCTGAAAAGGCAATAAATAGAGCCGAAAATACAGACCAGAATGCAGTAGATAACGGTAAGAATAAGACGAACAATATATAGCATAGCGACCTCTGAAGCCCCAACAGCTGACAATTATACTTCACCTGTGGCCAGGTAAGGACTTTATTACGAGCGCGTATTGTTAATCGCAACGCACGAATTAACAACGATTTTACGGGAAATTTTATTGAAACTCCCCCTCCGGGCAGAGGGGGATATCACGACATTACTCTTCGCTGTCACCCGCAGCGCTGCGTGCAGGAGAGTCAATCTCCACGCGGTCGATGCGCTGCAGGCCGCGCATCAGCGAGCCGCGGCGACCGCGCTCACCCACCACTTTCTGCAGCTCTTCCGGACGCAGCTTGATCTTACGCTTGCCGACGTGAATGGTCAGCGTACTCTGCGGCGGCAGGAGGAAGAGGTGCGCCAGGCCATCTTCGCCTTTCGCGGCTTCCGCCGACGGGATGTTGATGATCTTATTGCCCTTGCCTTTCGACAGCTCCGGCAGATCGCTGACCGGGAACATCAGCATACGTCCGGCGGTGGTGATCGCCAGCAGCATGTCGCTTTCATTCTCAATCACCAGCGGCGCCATCACGTGGGCGTTGTCCGGCAGGCTTATCAGCGCCTTACCGGCACGGTTACGGGAGACCAGATCGTTGAAGGTACAGATAAAGCCGTAGCCCGCATCGGACGCCAGCAGCAGCTTCTGGTCATCGGCTTCCATCAGCATATGGTCAACCGTCGCACCCGGCGGCAGCGTCAGCTTGCCGGTGAGCGGCTCGCCCTGCCCGCGCGCGGAAGGCAGCGTAATCGGGTCGATGGCGTAGCTGCGGCCGGTGGAGTCGATAAACACCACCGGCTGGTTGCTCTTGCCTTTCACCGCCGCTTTGAAGCTGTCGCCCGCTTTGTAGCTCAGCCCCGGCGCGTCAATATCGTGGCCTTTGGCGCTGCGCACCCAGCCGCTCTGCGACAGAACAATGGTGACCGGCTCGGACGGCTGCATGTCATGCTCGTTCATCGCCTTCGCTTCTTCGCGCTCGTGCAGCGGAGAACGACGGTCGTCGCCGAAGGCGTCTGCATCGGCCTGCAGCTCTTTCTTCAGCAGGGTGTTCATCTTGCGCTCGGACGCGAGGATCGCCTGCAGCTGATCGCGCTCTTTCTCCAGCTCGTTCTGCTCGCCGCGGATTTTCATCTCTTCCAGTTTGGCGAGATGGCGCAGCTTCAGTTCGAGGATCGCTTCGGCCTGGGTTTCGCTGATGCCAAAGCGCGACATCAGCGCCGGCTTCGGCTCGTCCTCGGTACGGATGATCTCAATCACTTCATCGATATTGAGGAACGCCACCAGCAAACCTTCGAGGATATGCAGGCGCTTAAGCACTTTCTCCAGACGATGGTTCAGACGACGACGGACAGTATCGCGGCGGAAGGTCAGCCATTCGGTGAGGATCTCCAGCAGGTTTTTCACCGCCGGGCGTCCGTCGAGGCCAATCATGTTCAGGTTGATGCGGTAGCTTTTTTCCAGATCGGTGGTGGCGAACAGGTGGTTCATCACCTGCTCCATGTCCACGCGGTTGGAGCGCGGCACGATCACCAGACGGGTTGGGTTCTCATGATCCGATTCGTCGCGCAGGTCGTCCACCATCGGCAGCTTTTTATTGCGCATCTGGGAGGCGATCTGCTCCAGCACTTTGGCACCGGAAACCTGATGCGGCAGCGCGGTGATCACCACGGCGCCGTCCTCTTTATTCCACACCGCGCGCATGCGCACGGAGCCGCGACCGTTCTGGTAGATTTTGCGGATTTCCGCGCGTGAGGTGATGATCTCAGCTTCGGTCGGGAAATCTGGCCCCTGCACGATATCCAGCAGCTCGTCGAGCGTCGCTTTCGGCTGCTCGATGAGGGTAATAGCGGCTTTCGCCACTTCACGCAGGTTGTGCGGCGGAATGTCCGTCGCCATACCGACCGCGATACCGGTGGTACCGTTCAGCAGGATGTTCGGCAGACGCGCAGGCAGCATCTTCGGCTCCTGCATCGTACCGTCGAAGTTTGGCACCCAGTCAACGGTTCCCTGACCCAGCTCGCCCAGCAGCACTTCGGCATATTTAGAGAGACGGGATTCGGTATAACGCATCGCCGCGAAGGATTTCGGATCGTCCGGCGCACCCCAGTTCCCCTGCCCGTCCACCAGCGGGTAGCGGTAAGAGAACGGCTGCGCCATCAGCACCATCGCTTCATAACAGGCGCTGTCACCGTGCGGATGGTATTTACCCAGTACGTCACCGACGGTACGGGCGGATTTCTTGAACTTGGCGGTGGCGTTCAGCCCCAGTTCGGACATCGCATAGACGATGCGGCGCTGAACGGGCTTCAGGCCATCCCCGATAAACGGCAACGCCCTGTCCATGATGACGTACATGGAGTAGTTCAGGTAGGCGTTTTCCGTGAATTCATGTAGCGCGAGGCGCTCTGCCATATCGCTCATTACGTGTGATTCCTCAACTCAGAAACCGAAGGGTTTCAGGCAATATTGCCGCAGATACTACCTCATCTGATGAATTGAGTCACAAAGAAAAAGGGCCGCACAGGCGGCCCTTTTCGGGTTATTTGTTCAGCTTAATAACCTGCTTCACGTCGATTTCAAACTCGTTCCAGTCTTTATCGACTTTACCCTGCAGTTCAACTTTATCCTGCGGAGTGACGGTCACGCCGTTCCAGCGCTTGTGGTCAATCTCAACTACGACCGTGCCGGACTCATCGCGGAAGGTGTAGCGGTCATCGGACAGGCGCTCGGTAATGTTCCCGCGCAGCTTCACCCAGGCATCGTCCTTCAGGTCTTTCACTTTTGCCGCGGTGGTGAGGTTAGCGTTGTTATCGACAAAACCGCCCTGCTGAGTTTGCGTCTGGGTCTGTGTGGCCGATGGGCCAGTAAAACCGCCCTGAGCAGCAAAGACCGGCGCGGTGGTCATCATCATGATGGCAGCAATTGCAGCGAATTTTTTCATTTTCATCTCTCCCTTTAATGTCGTTTCGCAATCCATTTAACAGGGTAATCCTTAACAACTTCTTAAGGGAAAAATTTATTTATTATTGCTGTACAGCAGGCGCTTACAGAGGGTTTACTGACGGCATCAAGGAGGGAACATGCGCATTTTACTGGTAGAAGACGACAGGTTAATCGGCGACGGTATCAAGGCGGGGCTAAGCAAAATGGGCTTTAGCGTGGACTGGTTTACCGACGGTAAAACCGGCCAGGCCGCGCTCTCCTCAGCACCCTATGATGCCGTGGTGCTGGATCTGACGCTGCCGGAAATTGACGGTCTGGACATTCTGCGCGCGTGGCGCGAAAGCGGGCGCAGCGAGCCGGTATTAATTCTGACGGCGCGGGATGCGCTTAACCAGCGCGTCGAAGGGCTGCGTCTTGGGGCGGATGATTATCTCTGTAAGCCGTTCGCGCTGATCGAAGTGGGTGCCCGCCTCGAAGCGCTGGTCCGCCGCAGCCACGGCCAGGCGCGTAGCGAGCTGCGTCACGGGAAGGTCACGCTCGATCCGACCCGTCTCATCGCCACGCTGGACGGTGAGCCGCTGACGCTCAAGCCGAAAGAGTTCGCGCTGCTGGAGCTGTTAATGCGTAACGCCGGTCGGGTGCTGCCGCGAAAGCTGATCGAGGAAAAACTCTATACCTGGGACGACGACGTCTCCAGCAACGCCATCGAGGTTCACGTCCATCATTTGCGCCGCAAGCTCGGGAGCGAGTTTATCCGCACCGTGCACGGCATCGGCTACACCCTGGGTAAAGCATGAAACTGACGCAACGCCTGAGCCTGAAGCTGCGCCTGACGCTTCTCTTCCTGCTGCTCTCTCTGACGGCCTGGTTTGCCGCCAGCCTGGTCGCCTGGCAGCAGACGACCCACAAGCTCGACAAGCTGTTCGATACCCAGCAGATGCTGTTTGCTAAACGACTGCTGACGATGGATCTGGACGAGATCCGCGCCCCCGAACGCATGCGCGAGATCCCGAAAAAAGTGAAGCACGGTCGTCTGGACGACGACGCGCTGGCTTTCGCCATTTACGCCGTCGACGGCAAAATGCTCCTCAACGACGGTGAAAACGGACGCGATATTCCGTACCACTATCGCCGCGACGGGTTCGATAACGGGCAGCTGCAGGGCGACAACGACGAGTGGCGTTTTTTATGGCTAACCTCACCTGACGGAAAATACCGCGTGGTGGTCGGCCAGGAGTGGGAGTACCGCCAGGAGATGGCGCTGGACGTGGTCAGCTCGCAGCTGACCCCCTGGCTGGTGGCGCTGCCCGTGATGTTGCTGCTGTTGATCGTCCTCCTGAGTCGGGAGCTGAAGCCGCTGAAAAAGCTGGCGCAGACCCTGCGCTCCCGCTCGCCGGATGCCACCGATAAACTGCCGACGGAGGGCCTTCCTACGGAAGTGCGTCCCCTGCTCGACGCGCTGAATCATCTCTTCGAGCGCACCCAGGAGATGATGACCCGCGAGCGCCGCTTTACGTCCGATGCCGCCCACGAGCTACGCAGCCCGCTGGCGGCCCTGAAGGTGCAAACTGACGTGGCGCAGCTGTATCAGGACGATCCAGAGGCGCAGTCCAAAGCCCTTTCGCAGCTACATGCTGGCATCGACCGCGCTTCCCGGCTGGTGGATCAACTCCTCACGCTGTCGCGTCTGGACTCGCTGGATAACCTTGACGATGTCGAACCGATTCCCCTGGCCGACTTGCTGCAGTCAGCCGTGCTGGATATCTGGCATCCGGCTCAGCAGGCGGGCATTGATATTCGCCTGAACATCCATGCACCAGAGGTTACACGCACGGGCCAGCAGCTCCTCATGAGCCTGCTGGTGCGCAACCTGCTGGATAACGCGATTCGCTACAGTCCGCGCGGCAGCGTGGTGGACGTGACGCTGGACGCGCGTAGCTTTACCGTGCGCGACAACGGCCCAGGCATTTCACCTGACGCGCTGGCGCGCATCGGCGAGCGCTTTTATCGTCCGCCGGGTCAGGATGCCACGGGCAGCGGGCTGGGGTTATCCATAGTAAAACGCATCGCCGCCCTGCACGGGATGCGCGTTTCGCTGAGCAATGCGCCTGAAGGCGGTTTTGAAGTGAAGGTCAGCTGGTAGTGATTATTGCGTTTAACGCAAAAGACTTTGCACATTTTGCTCATTTTACCGCACCGTCCTCGCGCGTAGAATACTGGCCATAATCTCATCATCGAGGACAAATAATGAGCAATATCCTGATTATCAACGGTGCAAAAGAATTTGCGCATTCTAAAGGCCAGCTGAATGACACCCTGACCGAGGTCGCGGACGGTTTCCTGCGCGACGCCGGGCATGATGTTAAGGTCGTGCGTGCAGACAGCAATTATGACGTGAAGGCCGAAGTGCAGAACTTCCTTTGGGCTGACGTGGTGATCTGGCAGATGCCAGGCTGGTGGATGGGCGCGCCGTGGACCGTAAAAAAATACATGGACGACGTGTTCACCGAAGGTCACGGTTCGCTGTATGCCAGCGATGGCCGCACCCGCTCTGAAGCCTCCAAAAAATACGGCTCGGGCGGCCTGATTCAGGGCAAAAAATATATGCTCTCGCTGACCTGGAACGCCCCGCTGGAAGCCTTCACCGATAAAGATCAGTTCTTCGAAGGCGTGGGCGTCGACGGCGCGTACCTGCCGTTCCACAAGGCTAACCAGTTCCTGGGCATGGATCCGCTGCCGACCTTTATCGTCAACGACGTGATTAAAATGCCTGACGTCCCGAGCTATATCGCAGAATATCGCAAGCATCTCGCGAAAATTTTTGCTTAACTGGTAGCCTGGAATTAAAGGAGTAGTAAACATGCTTACCGTAATCGCAGAAATCCGTACTCGTCCAGGTCAACATCACCGTCAGGCGGTGCTGGATCAGTTCGTGAAAATTATCCCGACCGTACTGAAAGAAGAAGGCTGCCACGGCTACGCGCCGATGGTGGATGCCGCCACTGACGCCAGCTTCCAGGCGACCGCGCCAGACTCAATCATTATGGTTGAGCAGTGGGAAACCGTCGCGCATCTTGAAGCGCACCTGCAGACCCCTCACATGAAAGCGTGGAGTGACGCGGTGAAGGGTGACGTGCTGGAAACCCACATCCGCATTCTGGAGCAAGGGGTTTAAGTTTCCCCCCACCCCGCCCTCTCCCACCGGGAGAGGGAGAACAGATCCAGGCCCGGTGAGCGTCAGCGCTACCGGGTTTTTTATCAGCTTAAAACTCAACTGCTATGCTTATTCTGACTTCATGATTAACAGGAGGATGGAATGGGTCTTTTTAACTTCGTGAAAGAAGCAGGCGAAAAGCTATGGGATAACCTGACCGATCATAAAGGCCAGAGCGACAAAATCACCGAGCATCTCAAAAAACTCAATATTCCCGGTTCAGATAAGGTTCAGGTCAACGTTACCGACGGCAAAGCCAGCGTGACGGGTGACGGGCTGACCCAGGAGCAGAAAGAAAAAATCCAGGTCGCCGTCGGGAACATCGCCGGCGTCAGCGAGGTGGAGAACAACATCACCGCGACCGATGCCAAAGATGAAGCCACCTACTACACGGTGAAATCCGGCGATACCCTGAGCGCTATCTCCAAAACCGTCTACGGCGATGCCAACAAGTACAATAAGATTTTTGAGGCTAACCGCCCGATGCTCTCCAGCCCGGATAAAATCTATCCTGGCCAGACGCTGCGTATTCCTAAGGCGTGATCCGCGAGCCGGGGAAATCAGCTGCTTTTCTTCCCCGGTTTTAACCCACGATGTAACTCGTTGATGCGCTTCATCGACTTGATGGTGCGCTGCGGCTCGGTGGAAGCCACGGATAAAATAATCATCTCCAGACACAGCAGCACCGTGCCGTGGAGCGGGATTTTGCCTTTTTCGCCGCCGCGCGGAACGTGGATCACCACGCTGGCCTCCTTGCTGAAGCGCGAATCGAGGGCATTGGTCAGCAGGATGGTTGGAATGCCCAGCCGTTTTGCTTCACGCAGCGTGGTTTGCCCCTCCCGGTGCGCGGATTTCTGCGCCATCATCACCAGCACGTCGCCGCGCTGAAGCGCAATAAGCTGCTCGGCAAGCCCTATGCCGGTACGGTTAAGCGGCGTGGCGGGTAACCCCATGCGGCTGAACAGCCTGGCGGTGTACTCGGCCAGAATGCCGGAGGCGCCAATGCCAAATATGGCGACCTGCCTCGCCTGCGCCAGCAGCGAGACGGCCTGGGCCATCGCGTAGCGGTTGTGGGGTTCGGATAACACTTCGCAGGTGTGTTGATGCCCCTCCAGCACGAAATCAATGCTCGCGTTGACGTCGCTGGCGAGCGTATTCACTGTGGTGGACATCTTTTCGCTGGAGGTGACCACCGGACCAAACCACTGCTCCAGCGTTTGCTTGAGATCGCGCAGCCCGGCGAAACCCAGCGCCTGAATGGCGCGGACCACCGTGGCGTCTGAGGTTTTCAACAGCGTCGCGATCTCCATTGCGGTCTGTTCCATCACCGCTTCTCGGTTGTCATGAATATAGCGTGCAACCTGCAGCAGACGCGGCGTCAGCTGATGCGCGCGCGCGCGAAAGCGGTCGCCATAGACATCCACGCGCCCTTTCTCTTTGCGGATCACCGTGTCGCCTCCGGCAGCGGACGTCCGGCAATCTGCGACTGTACCTGCGCGGCCATCAGCCCCAACGAGGCGTACGAATTCGAGATGGCCTCTTCACGCGAGATCAGTACGTAATGCCCGGTTCGGCAGGCATTCAGGAACTGACACCAGCCCGGCATGACCGCATCCATCGCCGTCAGCTCGTCCTGCGGTTTACCGCCCGTATCCCCGCGCCAGGTGGCGAAGACGAAATCGGCATCCAGCTCCGGCAGACGCTCGGCGCTGACGTCGATGCGCCCTCCTTCCGGGATGCTCTCAATCAGCGGCGGGAAGGTGAACCCGGCGTCGCGCAGCACGCGGCCCAGCGAGTGGTAGCTGTGCATGGCGTTAATCTTTCCCTGACTCGCCTGAATCACGGACACGGTCACCTTGCGGGTATCAATAGTCGCCTTCAGCGCCTTAATCTGCTCCTGATAGCGCCGCTCCAGAACCTTAAGCCGCGCCTGCGTTCCCGTCAGCTGAGCCAGCTTGCGGTAGATCTCCGGCGCGCCGCCGTCGAGATGATCGATGCTCACCGTCGGGGCAATTTTCGCCAGCTGTTCCACCGGGGTGTTGCGGGTCGGCTCGGTAACGATCAGGTCAGGCTTTGCGGCAGCGATGGCTTCAATGTCGATATCGGCCGTGCCGATAAATTTAATGTCGGAATTATCGAAGTCGACGCCGGTCAACATGCCGCTGGAGCGCAGAAAGTGGCTGCCGTCCGGCCGCGTGCGGCCATGGCTTGCCACCGGCGGTACGCCAAGCTCAATCAGCGGAATGGTGATATCCAGATCGTGTAAAGAGACAATCCGTTTCGGATGAACCGGCACCACCACTTTTCGGTTCAGATCGTCAGTAAACGTCTGCGTCGGCTCCGCCGCACCCACCGCGAACCCCACCAGCAACAGCATCGAAAATACTACGCGCATCCTAGTCCCCTAAAATCTGTCCCGACGCTGCCAGAGCAGCAGCAGGAAAAACGGTCCGCCAATCAATGAAATCACAATTCCCGCCGGCAGCTGCAGCGGGAGGAATGCCAGACGTCCGACGTTATCCGCCAGCAGCACCAGCAGCGCGCCCAGCACGGCGCTTCCAGTCAGGAGCGCGGTTTGCCCACCGCGCAGCAGCAGGCGCGCCATATGCGGGGCAATCAGCCCCACGAAACCAATACCGCCCACGCACGAGACGCAGGCCGCCGTCAGCACCACCGGGGCGAGAACCCGCAGCAGCGCCAGCCGGGTTATGCGCACGCCAAGGCCCGCTGCGGACTGATTGCCGAGCAACGCCACGTCCGCAGCCCGTGCGGTAAACAGCAGCAGCGCAAACGCGGGGGCAGCCCAGAGCGCGGCTAACCCCACCAGCGTCCAGTTTGCCGCATGCAGGCTTCCCGCCAGCCACAGCATCGCCGTCTGCACGTCCCGCACGTCGGCGGTGGTGATAAAGACGCCCATTGCGGCGGCAAACGCCCACGACACGCCGATGCCGATCAGGATGAACCGCGGGCGCGAGATATCGCGCGCCAGGCCGATAACCAGCAGCGCGGTAAGCAGCCCTCCGGCCATGCCGACCAGCGGACGCCAGGCCAGGCCCAGCGCCGGGAACTGAAAAATCAGCAGCAGTACCGCCGCGCTACAGCCCTCCTTCACGCCGATAAGCCCGGGATCGGCCAGACCATTGCGGGTGATGGACTGCATTGCCGCCCCCGCCATGCCGAGCATCGCGCCGCACAGCACCGCCATCAGCAGGCGCGGCAGGCGGATATCCATCACGATGTAGCGCGTCTCTGCCGTCAGACTCTCAGGAGAAAACAGCGCGCGCCCGATGGCGGAGGTGGGAACAGGAAGAGATCCGTGCGTCAGGCCAAAGCCCAGCAGGCTTAACGCCACCAGCGCCAAAAGCGTCAGGCACGCCAGCGCCCGCGGGCGAACCAGCGCCGATACACGGCCAATACGGATCGCGCGGAATCCGGCCCGGTTCATTTGAACATCCTCGACGCCATAAAGATGAATACGGGTGCGCCGACCAGGGCCGTCATGATGCCGGTTGCCAGCTCCCAGGGCGTAAACAGCGTGCGGGCGGCGATATCCGCCAGCAGCAGAACCAGCGCGCCGCACAGGGCTGACAGCGGCACCATCACGCGTAAATCGACCGACACCAGACGGCGAATGAGCTGCGGCACGACCAGGCCGATAAAGCCAATCGGCCCAGCAATTGAGACGGCCGCACCGCAGAGCAGCGCGATGGCCAGCAGGGCGAGCAGGCGGGTTTTCAGCAGCGACACGCCAAGCCCCTGCGCCATTCGGTCTCCCAGCGCAAGCATGTTGAGCGAGGGCGACAGACCGATGGCGAGAACAAAACCGGCTGCTGCGGCCCAAAGGGCGCTCCGGAGCGTCTGCACGTTGATCCCGGCCAGGTCCCCTGCCAGCCAGGTGCGCATGGCGAGCAGCATCTGTTCATCGAGGATTAACACCGCGGCGGTAACCGACGAGGCAAACGCCGACATCGCCACGCCGCACAGCGTGACCTTCATCGGCGTAAGCCCGGTGCGACCGGACGAGGAGAACATCAGCACCAGCAAAAACAGCGCGGCGGCACCGGCGGCGGCAACGAGCGGGCGACCAAACGGCAGCGACAGCCCAAGCGCGCTGGTAATCACGACCGCCAGTGCGGCCCCGGCGTTGAGCCCCAGAATATGCGGCTCGCCGAGCGGGTTGCGGATCACGGACTGCAGCAGCACGCCCGCCACGCCGAGCGAGGCGCCCGTCACCATCGCGGCGCAGAGGCGCAGCAGTCTTAATTTGATAATGACGTTATGGTCGAAATTGCGCGGATCGAAATGGAAGAATGCCTCCACCACCGTCTGCGGGGCGATGAAGCGTGCGCCGTTGCCCAGGTGCATAATCGCGCCCAGCGCCAGCAGCAGTGCGAAGATCGGAAAGGCCAGAGAGGAGCGCATCATGGCTGAACGGTGCTCTGGCGAAACGGCATAAAGAACGGCTTGCCGGTCAACGGATTTATGGACATATGCACGTCGACATCAAACACCGCTTTGATCAGCTCCGGCGTGCAGGCATCGCCCTCATGCAATACGCCTTCAACTTTCCCCTGGCGTAAAAAGACCAGCGAATCGCCGTAGTTCACGGCGAAGTTGAGATCGTGCAGCACCACCACGACGGTACGTCCGTGCTGGCGGGTCAGGGTGTGCAGCAGTTCCAGGATCTCCACCTGATAGCGAAGATCGAGGTACGTCGTGGGCTCGTCAAGCAGGATATACGGCGTTTGCTGCGCCAGCGCCATGGCGATCCAGCAGCGCTGACGCTGGCCGCCGGATAAGCTTTCCACCGGCATATGGGCAAACTCCGCCGTTCCGGTCAGACGCAGGGCCTCTTCCACCGCCAGCTCGTCCTCGTCGCTCCACTGGCGCATAAAGTTTTGCCAGGGAAAACGCCCGCGCGAGACCAGTTCAAAGACGGTTAACCCTTCCGGCAGCAGCGGAGACTGCGGCAGGATACCCAGCTCGCGGGCGACGGCTTTGGTCGGCTGCTCGTGGATCGCCTTGCCGTCGAGAACTGCCGCGCCGCCAAGCGGCTGAAGCAAACGCGCAATGGTGCTCAGCAGCGTGGATTTTCCGCAGCCGTTCGCCCCTGCCAGCACCGTCATTTTCTGCTGTGGGATCGCAAGGGAGATATCATCAACGATGATTTTTTTCTGATAGCCCGCAGAGAGGTTCTCCAGAACCAGTCCCGGTTTTCTTGTGTTGTGAGCCACGTGAATGCCAACGTAATAAAAAAGCGCAACAAATATAAATAAAAATCATTCTCTTTTGAGAGTTTGACGCTGCGCCATGTAGTAGTCAAGAGAAGAAACACCCTGATAAAACCAGGGATAAGCCTGAAGGGAAATGAACAAAAAAGGACTTTCAAAAGCATTTAATTCAATAAGTTAATAATTATCCCGCTGCGCTTATACGCCCGGCTAAACGTTGTAGCCGATTTTTGCTTTTTTCCATTTACTACTACATTCGCGCATGATTGAATGATTCTCAATTACATGTCCGATGTCCGCCGTGGCTAACGGACAGACCGTAAAGGGCAATGACTCACACATTTTTCCGCGAAACGTCATTCGCGGGATATTTCGGGATAACAGATGTAATGGCTACGTTCACACCTTCACTCTCTGGGGTAAAAGGGCGCGCGCTCTTTTCACTGCTGTTCATAGCGCCGCTGGTGCAGGCAGCAGATAACACCGCGACTAAAGACGGCGAAACGCTTACCGTCACCGCCGATCCAAATACGACGGCGGAGGCCACGATTGGCTATCAGCCGTTGAATACCTCCACCGCGACGTTAACCAACATGCCGATGCTGGACATCCCGCAGGTGGTCAATACCGTCAGCGATAAAGTGCTGGAGGATCAGCATGCCACCACGCTGGATGAAGCGCTCTATAACGTCAGCAACGTGGTGCAGACCAACACCCTGGGCGGTACGCAGGATGCCTTCGTGCGCCGCGGATTTGGCGCGAACCGCGACGGCTCGATCATGACCAACGGCCTGCGCACCGTGCTGCCGCGCAGCTTTAATGCCGCAACCGAGCGCGTGGAGGTGCTGAAAGGCCCGGCCTCGACCCTATACGGTATTCTCGACCCCGGCGGCCTGATCAACGTCGTCACCAAACGCCCGGAGAAGACCTTCGGCGGCTCACTTTCCGCTACCTCGTCCAGCTTTGGCGGCGGCACCGGACAGGTTGATGTTACCGGCCCGATTGACGGCACGCGTCTGGCGTATCGCCTGACGGGCGAATATCAGGACGAGGATTACTGGCGTAATTTCGGCAACGAACGCAGCACCTTTATCGCCCCGTCGCTGACCTGGTTCGGCGACGATGCCACTGTGACCGTGCTCTATTCGCATCGCGACTATAAAACGCCGTTCGATCGCGGAACGATCTTCGATCTCAACACTAAAAAAGCCGTCGACGTCGATCGTAAAACCCGCTTCGACGAACCGTTTAACGTGACCGACGGCCAGTCCGATCTCGCTCAGCTCAACGCGGAGTATCGCCTCAACAGCCAGTGGACCGCGAAGTTCGACTACAGCTACAGCCAGGATAAATACAGCGATAACCAGGCCCGCGTGATGGCCTACGATTCAAAAACCGGCAACCTGACCCGCCGCGTGGATGCGACCCAGGGTTCGACCCAGCGTATGCACACGACGCGCGCGGATCTGCAGGGAAACGTGGACATCGCGGGCTTTTACAATGAGATCCTGACCGGCGTGTCGTATGAGAATTACGATCTGCTGCGTACGGACATGATCCGCTGTAAGAACGTTAAGGATTTCAATATTTACAACCCGAGCTACGGCAGCCTCGGCAAGTGCACCACCGTCTCGGCAGCCGACAGCGATCAAACCATCAAGCAGGAGAGCTACTCCGCCTACGCGCAGGACGCGCTGTACCTGACCGATAAGTGGATCGCCGTCGCCGGAATGCGCTATCAGTATTACACCCAGTATGCGGGGAAAGGCCGTCCGTTTAACGTGAACACCGACAGCCGCGACGACCAGTGGACGCCGAAGCTGGGTCTTGTTTATAAGCTCACCCCAGCAGTCTCGCTGTTTGCCAACTATTCCCAGACGTTTATGCCGCAGTCGTCCATTGCGAGCTACATCGGCGACCTGCCGCCGGAAACGTCTAACGCGTATGAAATCGGCGCTAAGTTTGACCTGTTCGACGGCATTACTGCCAATATCGCGCTGTTTGATATCCACAAGCGCAACGTGCTGTACACCGAAAGCATTGGTGAAGAAACCGTCGCCAAAACCGCGGGCCGCGTGCGCTCCCAGGGCGTGGAGGTGGATCTTGCCGGCTCGCTGACCGAGAACACCAACATTATCGCCAGCTACGGCTATACCGACGCGAAGGTGCTGGAAGACCCGGACTATGCGGGCAAACCGCTGCCAAACGTGCCGCGCCATACCGGCTCCCTGTTCCTGACCTACGATATTCACAATGCGTTTGCCGGGAATACCCTGACGCTGGGCGGCGGCGGGCACGGCGTAAGCCGTCGTTCCGCAACCAACGGCGCGGATTATTATCTGCCGGGCTATTTCGTGGCGGATGCGTTTGCGGCGTACAAAATGAAGCTACAGTATCCGGTGACGCTGCAGGTGAACGTGAAAAATCTGTTTGATAAGACCTACTACACGTCGTCCATTGCGACCAACAACCTGGGCAACCAGATTGGCGATCCGCGCGAAGTGCAGTTTACGGTGAAGATGGAGTTTTGACGTAAAAAAGCCCGGTGGCGCTAACGCTTACCGGGCCTACGATCCATTCCCTCTCCCTGTGGGAGAGGGTTAGGGTGAGGGCATCAGGCCTCAATATCCGCCATATCGCCTTTCTCCTGCAGCCAGTTGCGTCGGTCTTCCGAACGTTTCTTGGCAAGGAGCATATCCATCATGGCGTTGGTTTGCTGTTCGTCTTCGTCGCTGATCGTCAGCTGCACCAGACGGCGCGTGTTCGGATCCAGCGTCGTTTCGCGTAGCTGCATCGGGTTCATCTCGCCCAGCCCTTTAAATCGCTGCACGTTCGGTTTGCCCTTCTTGCGCTTCAGCTGTTCCAGCACGCCCGCTTTCTCTTCTTCCGTCAGCGCGTAGTAAACCTCTTTGCCGAGGTCGATACGGTACAGCGGCGGCAGCGCCACGTGGACGTGACCGTTTTTCACCAGCGTTTTGAAATGCTTCACGAACAGCGCGCACAGCAGCGTGGCGATGTGCAGACCATCGGAGTCCGCATCCGCGAGGATACAGATCTTGCCGTAGCGCAGCTGGCTCAGATCGTCGCTGTCCGGATCGATGCCGATCGCTACCGAGATATCGTGCACTTCCTGCGAGGCCAGCACTTCATCAGAAGAGACCTCCCAGGTATTCAGGATCTTACCCTTGAGCGGCATGATCGCCTGATATTCACGATCGCGCGCCTGCTTGGCCGATCCGCCCGCCGAGTCCCCTTCCACGAGGAACAGCTCGGTACGGTTGAGATCCTGCGCGGTACAGTCCGCCAGCTTGCCCGGCAGCGCAGGGCCGCTGGTCAGCTTTTTACGCACCACTTTCTTCGCGGCACGCAGACGACGCTGGGCGCTGGAAATCGCCATTTCGGCCAGCATCTCTGCCGCCTGCACGTTCTGGTTCAGCCACAGGGTAAACGCATCTTTCACCACGCCGGAGACGAATGCCGCGCACTGACGTGACGACAGGCGCTCTTTGGTCTGACCGGCAAACTGCGGATCCTGCATCTTCACGGAGAGCACGTAGGCGCAGCGATCCCAGATATCTTCCGCCGATAGCTTCACGCCGCGCGGCAGGATATTGCGGTATTCGCAGAACTCACGCATCGCGTCCAGCAGCCCCTGACGCAGGCCGTTGACGTGCGTACCGCCGAGCATGGTCGGGATCAGGTTGACGTAGCTTTCCGTCAGCAGCTCGCCGCCTTCCGGCAGCCACAGCAGCGCCCAGTCCACCGCTTCGGTATCGCCGCTAAAGTTACCGACAAACGGTTTTTCCGGCAGCGTCGGCAGGCCGTTTACCGCTTCGCACAGGTAGTCGTTCAGACCGTCGGCGTAGCACCAGGTTTGTGCGGTATTGTTAACGTGATCGGTAAAGGTGATTTCCACGCCCGGACACAGCACCGCTTTGGCTTTCAGCAGGTGCGTCAGGCGAGAAACGGAAAAACGCGGGCTGTCGAAGAAGCTTTCGTCAGGCCAGAAGTGGACGCTGGTGCCGGTGTTGCGTTTGCCGCACGTGCCGACAACCTGCAGATCCTGCACCTTATCGCCGTTTTCAAACGCGATGTTATAGACCTGGCCGTCGCGGCGGACGTTCACTTCCACGCGTTTGGACAGGGCGTTCACGACGGAAATGCCCACGCCGTGCAGACCACCGGAGAACTGGTAGTTCTTGTTGGAGAACTTACCGCCCGCGTGCAGACGACAGAGGATCAGCTCAACGGCAGGCACGCCCTCTTCCGGGTGGATATCCACCGGCATGCCGCGCCCGTCGTCGATGACTTCCAGCGACTGATCGGCGTGCAGGATAACGTCGACGCGTTTGGCATGGCCCGCCAGCGCTTCGTCCACACTGTTATCAATAACTTCCTGGCCCAGATGGTTTGGGCGCGTCGTATCGGTGTACATCCCCGGGCGGCGGCGAACCGGCTCAAGCCCGGTGAGGACCTCAATGGCATCAGCGTTATAGGTTTGCGTCATGATTTAAACTAGCAATTCGCATTGATTGTCAGTGGCTGTGCAGTCCAAGAAAATCGACAATCTGGGTGAAATGATTCTCAAAGCCCGTGAAAGCATGGTTTCCGCCCTCTTCTATAGTCTGGCGGCAGGAGGCGTAATACGCCACTGCCTGGCGGTAATCCAGCACTTCATCACCCGTCTGTTGCAGCAGCCAGATGAGATCCGGCGCCTCAAGCGGGTCGACCTGCATAACTTTGAGATCGTAAATATGGCGTGACTCTAGCACATATTGCTGCCCGGTGTAGGGGTTCTCGTTTTCGCCAAGAAAGTCCCTCAGCAGCTCAAATGGCCGAACCGCCGGATTAACCACAACGGCGGGCAGCATGAAGCATTGTGAGAGCCAGGTGGCGTAGTACCCGCCCAGGGATGAACCGACCACACCGAAGGTTTCGCCGCCGTGCGCAAGCACAATAGATTCCAGCATCTCCGCGGCCTCTGCCGGGTAAGGCGGCAGCTGCGGGATAATCATCTCAACGTCGGGGTGATGCTCGCTCAGCCACTGGCGAAACTGTGTCGCTTTTGCGGAGCGCGGCGAGCTGTTGAATCCGTGCAGGTAAAGGAGCGTAGACATCAATAGCCTTCTGAAGCGGTATCCGGGCGGAATTTTGCACCGGTCAAACGGCAGACTTCCGTGGTCAGCGTGCCGTCGGCATGCAGTTCCAGCCAGCGCCAGCCTGGCGCGATGGTGTCCAGCGTAAAGTTGGCGCAGTGCGGCTTAAACTGAACGCAGGTCGATGGCGTCGCCAGCATGCGGCGTCCATTCCAGTCGAGATCCTGTTCCTGGTGAATATGCCCACACAGCAGATTTTTTACCCGCGGGAACTTCGCCAGCACGCGATCCAGCGCTGCGGAGTTGCGCAGGCTGTGCTGATCGAGCCAGCTGCAGCCCGCCGGAAGAGGATGATGATGCAGCAACAGCAGCGTATGGCGTTCAGGTTCAGCAGCCAGTTTGGTCTCAAGCCAGTCGAGCTGAAACTCGCTTAACTCACCGTGCGGGACGCCAAACACCTGGCTGTCCAGCAGCAGGATCTGCCACTGTTCACCCGCAAAAACACATTTCGCCGGAGAAATCCCCGCATCCTGGAGAGAACTGTACATGGCGGGCTGGAAGTCATGGTTTCCTGGCAGCCAGACGCAAGGCACGCTAAAGCTCGCGATGCCTTCAGCAAAATGCTGGTAGGCCGCGGAGGACTGATCCTGCGCCAGATCGCCCGTTGCGACAATCAGATCGCATGCACGGTTTTCAGCGTGAATGGCGCTAAGCACCGCCTGATAACTCTCCCAGGTGTTGACCCCCAGTAGCGTCTCATGCTTTTCGGCAAAAAGGTGGGTATCGGTGATTTGTAATATCCTGACTGGCGCCCCACCAGCAACAGTCAGGTTCAACAGGCTTTCCAAATGGTGTCCTTAGGTAGGTTTATGACGCTAACAAACCGGAATCGCCATTGCTCCATGTGCTAAACAATATCTTAGCCAGTCGGCTAAAAACTGGTTAATTTGATGCTTTTCGTCGCGTTGATGCAACTTTTTATTCGGGTAATCATACCGCGCCTTGAAGCGAAAGATCTGCTGGCTTGAACACACTTCAGCGACCATCGCGTCGTGATAGAGGCGCACCGTCATCGACGGCAGGCTCCAGTAGCTAATGCTGGGTGCCGTTTGCTCAATCTCCACCAGCGTAGTGTAGCGCGTTGATTCTGTTATCGTTAACCGATACTGCGCGTTGCTCACCTGATAGCTTACCGTTTCGCCGGGTGCGTCGTTTCGCGGCAGCAGGCGGCGCAGCTGTGCGAAATTGGTTTCGCACAGGCGCATCATTTCTGGGAAGTCAGGCGTATAGCGCTTCATTTTTTCCACTCGTTTCGTAATGTCTGATAATGCAGCTGCAGCCATTGCAGGGCGATGACAGACGCTGCGTTGTCGATTTTCCCCTCTTCTACCCACTGATAAGCCTGTTCCCGGCTCACCACATGAACCCGAATATCTTCGTTTTCATCTGCCAGACCGTGGATCCCTTCCGCCATCGTGGCGTCCACTTCGCCCACCATTATGGACAAGCGCTCGCTGGTACCGCCCGGGCTTGCCAGATAGCTCAGCACCGGCTTGGTGCGACCCACCACCAGTCCGGCCTCTTCCAGCGCCTCACGCCGGGCGACGTCTTCAACCGTTTCACCTTCTTCGATCATCCCGGCCACCATCTCCAGCAGCCACGGGCTCTCACTGACGTCATAAGCGGCGATGCGGATCTGCTCCACCAGCACAACTTCGTCACGCACTGGGTCAAAGGGTAGCAAGACTGCCGCATGCCCGCGCTCAAAAATTTCGCGTCTGATTTCGCCGCTCATTTCCCCGTTAAACAGGCGATGCCTGAAACGGTAAAGATCCATTGAAAAAAAACCGCTATAAAGCGTTTCTCGTGCAATAATTTCTACATCGTTTTTGGCGAATGTCACGGGCAACTTTTCTGGTTTTTGCATGAGTCGAGTCCTGGTAGCAATGGTGATGAAATTGTGAATTTCAAGGCTGTTTGGCTGCCGTTTGTAAGGCTATATGGTAGATTGGTGCAAATTACCGCCAGATGGCACGTTACGCCAACCTTTTGGTATGGAAGATTCTGTTAGAATCGGCAATTATTTTTTAATTAGATCAGCGCTAATACTGCTTCACAACAAGGAATGCAAATGAAGAAATTGCTCCCCATCCTTATCGGCCTGAGCCTGACGGGCTTCAGTGCAATGAGCCAGGCGGAAAACCTGTTACAGGTCTACCAGCAGGCACGTCTGGGCAACCCTGATTTACGTAAATCAGCGGCCGATCGTGATGCTGCGTTTGAAAAGATTAACGAAGCGCGTAGCCCCTTGCTGCCACAGTTAGGTTTAGGTGCAGATTATACCTACAGCAACGGTTTCCGCGACGCTAACGGCGTAAACTCCAATGCTACCAGCGCCTCACTGCAATTGACACAGACGCTGTTTGATATGTCCAAATGGCGCGCCCTGACCCTGCAGGAAAAGAGTGCGGGTATTCAGGATGTGACCTATCAGACTGACCAGCAGACGCTGATCCTGAATACTGCCACGGCGTACTTCAACGTGCTGAGCGCGATTGACGCACTCTCCTACACCGAAGCGCAGAAACAGGCGATTTACCGCCAGTTAGATCAAACCACCCAGCGTTTCAACGTGGGCCTGGTGGCGATCACCGACGTGCAGAACGCCCGTTCACAGTACGATACCGTGCTGGCTAACGAAGTGACCGCGCGTAACAACCTCGACAACGCGCTGGAATCCCTGCGTCAGGTCACCGGGAATTACTATCCTGAGCTGGCGTCGCTGAACGTGGACAGCTTCAAAACGGATAAACCGCAGGCCGTTAACGCCCTGCTGAAAGAGGCAGAAAACCGCAACCTGAGTTTGCTGCAGGCGCGTCTGAGCCAGGATCTGGCCCGCGAACAAATTCGTCAGGCGCAGGACGGCCATCTGCCAACTCTGAGCCTGAGCGCCTCTACCGGTGTTTCTGATACGACCTACAGCGGCTCTAAAACCAATACGTCCCAGTATGACGACAGCAATATGGGTCAGAACAAAGTGGGTCTGAGCTTCTCCCTGCCGCTGTACCAGGGCGGCCAGGTCAACTCTCAGGTGAAACAGGCGCAGTACAACTTTGTTGGCGCGAGCGAGCAGCTGGAAAGCGCCCACCGCAACGTGGTGCAGACCGTGCGTTCCTCCTTCAACAACGTGAACGCCTCGATCAGCAGCATCAACGCCTATAAACAGGCCGTTGTGTCTGCACAGAGCTCTCTGGATGCGATGGAAGCGGGCTACTCGGTCGGTACACGTACTATCGTGGACGTGCTCGACGCGACCACCACGCTGTACAACGCGAAACAGCAGCTCTCCAGCGCGCGTTACCAGTACCTGATTAACCAGCTGAACATCAAACAGGCTCTGGGTACGCTGAACGAGCAAGATCTGCAGATGCTGAACAGCGCGCTGGGCAAACCGGTCTCCACCTCTCCGGACAGCGTTGCACCGGAGAATCCGGAGCAGGTTGCCGCGGTTGATAACTTCAACGCTAACAGCAACACCCCTGCGGCACAGCCGGCCGCTGCGCGTACCACTACATCCGCCAGCAAAGGCAATAATCCGTTCCGTAACTAAGAGTGTCATCAGGTCCACTGCGGCCTGATGCCATCACCCCGCCCCTCTCCCACAGGGAGAGGGCGCATCTGAATCACATCCGAACGTAAGCCAACGTAAAGATCCCCCTGATTCCGCCCCTCTTCGCTTCATTTTCAACCACTCATCCTCTATCCTGAGCGTTATTACCACTGGGTCCTGGAAGACAAACATGAAACGGACAAAATCCATAAATCACGCTTCGTTCCGTAAGAGCTGGAACGCGCGTCATCTCACCCCTGTTGCGCTGGCGGTCACGGCTGTCTTTATGCTGGCAGGCTGTGAGAAAAATGACGAAACGGTTTCGCTGTATCAAAACGCGGACGACTGCTCTGCCGCCACCGGTAAAGCTGCCGAATGTAAAACGGCCTACACCAACGCGCTGAAAGAAGCGGAACGTACCGCGCCGAAATATGCCTCACGCGAAGACTGCGTGGCGGAGTTTGGTGAAGGTCAGTGCCAGCAGGCACCGGCTCAGGCCGGCACCGCACCTGAAAATCAGGCTCAGGCGCAGTCCAGCGGCAGCTTCTGGATGCCGCTGATGGCAGGCTACATGATGGGTCGCCTGATGGGCGGCGGTGCTGGCTACCAGCAGCAGCCGCTGTTTAGCTCGAAAAACCCGGCCAGCCCGGCTTACGGTCAATATACCGATGCCAGCGGCAAAGGCTACGGCGCAGCGACCCCTGGCCGCACCGTGACCGTACCGAAAACGGCGATGGCGCCGAAGCCTGCGACGACCAGCACCATCACCCGCGGCGGGTTTGGTGAATCTGTGGCGAAGCAGACCAGCATGCAGCGTAGTGCGACAGGCACCTCCTCTACTCGCTCAATGGGCGGCTGATCATGGAACGAGTCAGTATCACCGAGCGCCCGGACTGGCGCGAAAAAGCCACAGAGTACGGTTTTAACTTCCACACCATGTACGGCGAGCCGTACTGGTGTGAAGACGCCTATTACAAGCTCACGCTGGCCCAGGTGGAAAAACTGGAAGAGGTGACGGCCGAGCTGCACCAGATGTGCCTGAAGGTCGTGGAAAAGGTCATCGACAGCGACGAGCTGATGGCAAAGTTCCGCATTCCGAAGCACACCTGGGGCTTTGTGCGCCAGTCGTGGAAAACGAATCAACCTTCGCTTTACTCTCGCCTGGATCTGGCGTGGGACGGCAAAGGCGAGCCTAAGCTGCTGGAAAACAACGCCGATACGCCAACCTCTCTGTATGAAGCGGCGTTCTTCCAGTGGATCTGGCTGGAAGACCAGGCCAATGCCGGAAACCTGCCGGAAGGCAGCGACCAGTTTAACAGCCTGCAGGAAAAGCTGATTGAGCGTTTTGCCGAACTGCGCGAACAGCATGGCTTTAACCTGCTCCATCTCGCCTGCTGCCGCGACACGGAAGAAGACCGTGGCACGGTTCAGTATCTGCAGGACTGCGCCGCCGAAGCGGAAGTGGCGACCGAGTTCCTCTATATCGAGGATATCGGCCTGGGTGAAAAAGGTCAGTTTACGGATATGCAGGACCAGGTGATCAGCAACCTGTTCAAGCTCTACCCGTGGGAATACATGCTGCGCGAGATGTTTTCCACCAAGCTGGAAGATGCTGGCGTGCGCTGGCTGGAGCCGGCATGGAAGAGCATCATCTCTAACAAAGCCCTGCTGCCGATGCTCTGGGAGATGTTCCCCAACCACCCGAACCTGCTGCCAGCCTATTTTGCGGAAGATGATTACCCGCAAATGGAGAAATACGTCGTTAAGCCGATCTTCTCCCGCGAAGGGGCAAACGTCTCGATTATCGAAAACGGCAAGACGCTGGAAGCGGTTGAAGGGCCATACGGCGAAGAAGGGATGATCGTCCAGGAGTTCTATCAACTGCCGAAATTTGGCGACAGCTATACCCTGATTGGCAGCTGGCTCATTAACGATCTGCCGGCCGGGATTGGCATTCGCGAAGATCGCGCGCTGATCACGCAGGATCTGTCACGGTTTTATCCGCACATTTTTGTCGAATAGGCCGCAGCCTGATGCCCTCACCCCGCCCCTCTCCCACAGGGAGAGGGTGCAAAAACTAAAAACGGCAACCTGAGGTTGCCGTTTTGCTTTTATTATCCCACCTGCACCGACAGCATACTCAGACTCCCCATCTCGATATCGTCGACCGGGATCGTCACCGGTTCCTGACCATCCCACGCGCCAAGAACGTACAGCAGCGGCAGGAAGTGTTCCGGCGTCGGGTTAGAGAGCGAACCGCCATCATGATCCAGATAATTCACCAGCGGATGCTCCTCAGCCGGGCCTTGCCAGGTCAGGTTCGCTTTAACGTAGTCGTTAAAAGAGGTTGCCCACGGGTACGGCGTGTTCTCACCGTGCCAGCGTGCGGTACGCAGGTTATGCACCACGTTGCCGCTCGCCACCAGCATGATGCCTTCATCACGCAGGGTTGCCAGCTTACGCCCCATCTCAAGATGCCAGGCCGCAGGTTTAGTGCTGTCGATACTCAACTGCACCATCGGGATATCCGCGTCAGGATACATTTTAATCAGCACGCCCCAGGAACCATGGTCAAAGCCCCAGGCTTCTTTATCCAGCGTCACAGGGACAGGTGCCAGCAACTCTACCAGCTTTTGCGCCAGCTCAGGCGAGCCGGGGGCCGGATAATGCGTGTCGTACAGCGCCTGCGGGAAGCCGCCAAAATCATGAATGGTTTTTGGCGCTTCCATGGCGGTCACGCCCGTCCCACGGGTAAACCAGTGCGCAGACACCACCACGATCGCTTTCGGACGCGGCAACGTCTCGCCCAGATGATGCCAGGCGCGGGTATAGACGTTGTCTTCCAGAACGTTCATTGGGCTACCGTGGCCTAAAAACAGGGCTGGCATACGGGAAGAAGTCATGGTGATATCCTTACAGAAGGTGTCAATTTAATGGTGCTACATTACGCGCAATCCGGCAAAGATGAACGCAGATAAGCGTGAAGATCATCATCAGGAAATTTGAATGTAAGGAATGTGTAAAGCCGGGTTTTAAACCTCGCTTTGCCAGAAATGAATCATTTATATTAATGAGAATCATTATCAAAAGGAGCAATGCATGTCAGTCCCCCTGATCCTGACCATACTGGCGGGCGCCGCGACCTTCATCGGTGCGCTCCTCGGCGTACTCGGCCAAAAGCCCTCTAACCGCGTACTGGCCTTCTCACTGGGCTTTGCTGCCGGGATCATGCTGCTCATCTCCCTGATGGAGATGCTGCCTGCCGCGCTGGGCACAGAGGGCATGTCTCCGCTGCTGGGCTACGGCATGTTTGTCTTTGGCCTGCTGGGATACTTTGCCCTCGATCGGATGCTACCGCACGCGCATCCGCAGGATTTAATGCAGAAAAACGTGACGCCCATGCCGCGCAATATCAAGCGTACCGCCGTGCTGTTAACGCTTGGCATCAGCCTGCACAACTTCCCGGAAGGGGTCGCTACCTACGTGACGGCCAGCAGCAATCTTGAGATGGGCTTTGGCATCGCGCTGGCAGTCGCCTTACACAATATTCCTGAAGGACTGGCCGTCGCCGGACCCGTGTATGCCGCAACGGGATCGAAACGCACAGCGGTGTTCTGGGCGGGCATTTCCGGGATGGCCGAAATCCTTGGCGGCGTACTGGCCTGGCTGATCCTTGGTAGCCTGGTCTCTCCGGTAGTCATGGCGGCGATTATGGCCGCGGTAGCCGGGATCATGGTTGCGCTTTCGGTGGATGAACTGATGCCGCTGGCGAAGGAGATCGATCCTAACAACAACCCCAGCTATGGCGTGCTGTGCGGAATGTCGGTGATGGGATTAAGTCTGGTTCTGCTGCAGACCGCAGGAATCGGGTAAAAAAACGCCGGGACTTCCCGGCGTTTTTATTTTCAGCTGGCTTTGCGCTCGTGCGCCTGGCGATACTCAACCAGATCTTCAATCGTGACCACCGGCATGTTGTGCAGGCGGGCAAAGGTGATGCACTCCGGCGCGCGCGCCATGGTGCCATCATCGTTGGTCAGTTCGCAT
Source organism: Enterobacter sp. CGMCC 5087 (assembly GCF_003144775.1). Classification (NCBI taxonomy): domain Bacteria; kingdom Pseudomonadati; phylum Pseudomonadota; class Gammaproteobacteria; order Enterobacterales; family Enterobacteriaceae; genus Enterobacter; species Enterobacter sp. CGMCC 5087. Next base: position 28,664 of record NZ_QFXN01000206.1, read on the forward strand.
AGCACGCCAGCAGGTTTGAAGCCAGCCAGAGTCACCAGGTCGATCGTCGCTTCGGTATGACCACCGCGGGTCAACACGCCGCCCGCCTGCGCACGCAGTGGGAAGACGTGGCCAGGACGGTGCAGATCGGATGGTTTCGCACCATCAGCAATCGCTGCACGTACGGTGGTCAGACGGTCAGCCGCAGACACACCGGTGGTCACACCATGCGCTGCTTCAATGGTCACGGTAAAACCGGTACCAAAGGCGCTGGTGTTGTTTTCGACCATCATCGGCAGATCGAGCTGCTTACGACGATCTTCATTAATACACAGGCATACGATGCCGCTGCCGTGACGGATGGTCAGCGCCATCTGTTCAACGGTCATGTTTTCGGCGGCGAAAATCATGTCGCCTTCGTTTTCACGGTTTTCATCGTCAAGCACCATCACACCGCGGCCTTCGCGCAGTGCATCCAGTGCATGTTCAACACGTTGAGTTGAAGTGCCAAAAGAGGAAAGTAGCGTCTGATTCATGGTAAAAAAACCTCATTAACATTATGGTTACCAGAATCAGGGCAGTCTTAGGAGCGCCGTATAAGCGGCAAAAAGATAACGTGAGCGGGCCCATGCCCGACTTGATCGTTACTCTCTCCCATCCGGACTCTAACCGTCGGCCCCGGAATTACACCGGATCTGCTGACCTTTGAGTATTCACCCAAAGCGCTCGCGGGCTTTCAGCGTCACGCTGATTTACCGCCGGTGGGGAATTTCGCCCCGCCCTGAGAATAAGCGAGATAACTATAACGCTATTGATTATCCTGGGCAATGCATAAGCATCAAACAATTTTGTTTACCCCGGGCATGACGCGCTACAATGGACACTAACACTTTTCCATCAAGGGAAACGCCAATGATTGACCCGAAAAAAATTGAGCAGATCGCGCGTCAGGTTCATGAATCTATGCCAAAAGGCATTCGTGAATTTGGTGATGACGTAGAAAAGAAAATCCGCCAGACGCTGCAGGCGCAGTTGGTTCGCCTTGATTTAGTCAGCCGCGAAGAGTTTGACGTGCAGACCCAGGTTCTGCTGCGCACCCGCGAGAAGCTGGCGCTGCTGGAACAGCGTCTGACCGAGCTGGAAAACCGCAATGCGCCGGAAGAAGTGAAGCCGGCACCGGCTATTCCACCGGTGGACGACCAGGAGTAAGTGCGGGTTGTATCGCCCGGTGGTGCTTCGCTTACCGGGCCTACATATACTACGCGTAGGTCGGGTAAGGCGCAGCCGCCACCCGACATAAAAAACGGGCCAACTGGCCCGTTTTTTTACTGACTGTCCTTCTGGATCTTCTTGATGATGTTGGTGGTTGAGCACCCGTCCTCAAAGTTGAGCACCATCACCTCGCCGCCGTTCGCCCAGACCTCTTCGCTACCCGCGATTTGCTCCGGCTTGTAATCCCCACCTTTTACCAGCAGGTCCGGCAGAATACCGGCAATCAGGCGCTGCGGGGTATCTTCTTCAAACGACACCACCCAGTCCACCGCTTCCAGCGCGCCGAGCACAATCATGCGCTGCTCGAGCGGGTTCACCGGACGCGTTTCGCCCTTCAGGCGTTTCGTCGATGCATCGCTGTTAACCGCCACAATCAGGCGATCGCCCAGCTTGCGCGCGTTCGCCAGATACGAAACGTGGCCCGCGTGCAGAATGTCGAACACGCCGTTAGTCATCACCACTTTTTCACCACGCTTGCGCGCGGCGGCGACGGCCACCTTCAGCTCGTCTTCGGTCATGACGCCAAAACCGGTATCCGCACGACCGCGCACCGCGTTTTCCAGCTCGATTGGCGAAACGGTTGAGGTCCCGAGCTTACCGACAACCACGCCCGCCGCGGCGTTAGCGAAGTAGCACGCCTCTTCCAGCGAGTTTCCTGCTGCCAGCGTCGCCGCCAGCACGCCGATCACCGTATCACCGGCACCGGTCACGTCGTACACTTCCTGCGCCTGGGTTGGCATATGCAGCGGCGCTTTGCCCGGCTGCAGCAGCGTCATCCCCTGCTCGGAGCGGGTGACCAGCAGCGCGGACAGCTCAAAGTCAGCAATGATCTTCATGCCGCGCTCAACCAGTTCTTCCTCGGTTTTGCACTTGCCCGCCACCGCTTCAAACTCGGAGAGGTTTGGCGTTAGCAGGGTTGCGCCGCGATAGCGCTCAAAATCGGTCCCTTTCGGGTCGATCAGCACCGGCACGTTGGCTTTACGCGCCAGTTGAACCATCGTCTGCACGCTCGCCAGCGCGCCTTTGGCATAGTCGGACAGCACCAGCGCGCCAATATTGCTCAGCGCCTGGTTGATACGCTCGTGCAGCGGCTCGGGATCAACGCCTTCGAACCCTTCTTCAAAGTCGAGGCGGATCAGCTGCTGATTGCGCGACAGCACGCGCAGCTTGGTAATGGTCGGGTGGGTCGGAACAGAGACGAAGTCGCACTTCACGTTCACGTCCGCCAGCGACTTGCTCAACGCACGCGCCGCATCGTCGATGCCGGTCAGGCCCACCAGACGCGACTGCGCGCCCAGAGAGGCAATGTTCATCGCCACGTTTGCCGCGCCGCCGGGACGCTCTTCAATGGTGTCGACCTTAACCACCGGTACCGGTGCTTCCGGAGAGATGCGGCTGGTAGGCCCATACCAGTAGCGATCCAGCATCACATCCCCAACAACCATTACCCCAGCACGTTCAAACTCTGGCAGTGTTACTTTCATTCCTGACTCCAGAAAGATTCACAATTTGCGCGCGATAATATCACACTTGATTTGTTACGCACGGTTCCACCAGCCACTTCTGCCAGCTGGCCGTTACCTGAGCACGTTCATGAGCAAAACAGTCCAGCGCCACGTGCCCCGGCTGCTCCTGCAACGCCAGGTGATGAAGCTCATCGCGAAGCGTCGTGTAGGCGCGGGTTAAGGCCTGCGCCTCCTGCTCGTCCATGATGTCGTTTTGCGCCAGCAGCTCCAGAATGCGCACGTTATCGGACCAGCGCGTCAGCTTCGGCTTGTCGTGGGCGTGCAGCAGCACCAGATACTGGGTAATGAACTCAATATCGGTAATCCCGCCCTCGTCGGCTTTAATATCAAAGCGATCGCGGTGTTTATTGCCGAGATGCGCGCGCATTTTCTCGCGCATTTCGCGCACTTCCGTTTGCAGCGTGCTGCCATCACGCACGGTGGTCATAACCTCCTTACGGATGACGTCAAACTGCGTTTTGAGCTGCGGATCGCCATACACCACGCGAGCGCGCACCAGCGCCTGATGCTCCCACGTCCAGGCTTCATTCTTCTGGTAATCGGCGAAGGACTCCGTCGAGGTCACCAGCATGCCCGCCGCGCCGGACGGACGCAGACGGGCATCCACTTCATACAAAATGCCCGACGAGGTGCGGGTGCTGAACAGGTGCATGATGCGCTGCGCCAGGCGCAGATAGAACTGGCGCCCGTCAATCTCACGCTCGCCGTCGGTCATTACGTCAACCGGGCAGTCGTGCAGGAAGATTAAATCCAGATCGGAGCTATAGCCCAGCTCCCAGCCGCCAAGCTTGCCGTACCCCACAACCGCGAATCCGCGTCCTTCACGTTCGGCCAGGTGTTTCGGCTGGCCGTAGCGCGCCACCATCTGCACCCACGCCTGTTGGACCACCGCGTCGATGATCGCCTCCGCGAGCCAGGTTAAGTGATCGCTCACTTTCATCACCGGCAGCGTTCCGGCGATGTCCGCCGCCGCCACGCGCAGCATCTGAGCCTGCTTAAACTGGCGCAGCGCCTCCAGCTGTTGCTCTTCGTCCTCTTCCGGCACGCGCAGCAGATACTGACGCAGCTCGTCCCGGTAGGCATCCGTCGCCGTGGGCTGATACAGCGTGTTCGGATCGAGCAGCTCGTCCAGCAGCAGCGGGTAACGCGCCAGCTTGTTGGCCACCATCGGCGAGGCGGCGCAGAGCGTAATCAGGTGCTTGAGTGCCCCCGGAAACTCGCTCAGGAGCTCCAGATAGGTGGTACGCGTGATAATCCCGCTCAGCAGCGGCATCATGCGCGACAGCGGCACCGGCGCATCCGCCCGCGAGCAGACCTCGTTCAGAAGGTGCGGCATCAGGTGATCCAGCACCTGACGGCCGCGCGGGCCGATGGCGCGTTTGTTCAGCTCAAGACGGAAATCAGCGATCAGCGCCACCACGCGATGTCGCGCGTCGTCGGTTAAGTGCGTCAGCACCGGCGTGGTGTCATCTTCCTGGAGCGCGTCCTGCCACAGCTCGCGCCAGTGCTCGGAAAGCGCATCGTCCTGCGATTCGCTTTCGTCATCACCGATCAGCTCGTTAAAGATGCGGCGCACGCCTGCCATATGGGCATCCAGCCGTTCGGTCAGCGTTGACCAGTCATCCACGCGCATCCCCCAGGCCAGACGCGCCCGGTTAAGGTCATCCCCCGGCAGGGTCTGGGTCTGTTCGTCGTTGATGCTTTGCAGCAGGTTTTCCAGACGACGCAGGAACAGGTAGGCCTCGCGCAGGGTTTGCGCGTCACCGTCCGGCAGCAGGTGCAGCTGCTCGATGGCGCTCAGGGTCGGCAGCAGCGAGCGGGACTGCAGCGACGGCTCACGCCCGCCGCGAATAAGCTGGAAGACCTGGACGATAAATTCGATTTCGCGAATGCCGCCCGCGCCGAGCTTGATGTTGTCCTTCAGCCCGCGACGGCGCACCTCACGGGCGATCATCCCTTTCATGTTACGCAGGGACTGGATCACGCTGAAGTCGATATAGCGACGGAATACGAACGGGCGCAGCATGGCGCGCAGCTCGTTGGCGTAAGCGTCGTCGCTGTCGCCCATGATCCGCGCTTTAACCATCGCATAGCGCTCCCAGTCGCGCCCCTGCTCCTGGTAGTAATCCTCCAGCGCGGCAAAGCTCAGCACCAGCGGTCCGCTGTCGCCAAACGGGCGCAGGCGCATATCCACGCGGTAAACAAAACCGTCCTGCGTCGGCTGATCCAGCGCCTTAATCAGACGCTGGCCGAGGCGGGTAAAGAACTGGGCGTTGTCGAGCTCGCGACGGCCGCCGCGCGTGGAGCCGTTCTCGGGCCAGGCAAAAATCAGGTCGATGTCGGAGGAGAAGTTCAGCTCGCAGCCGCCCAGCTTGCCCATCCCCAGAATCAGCAGCGGCTGAGGAGCCCCTTCCTCGCTGCACGGCGTGCCCCACTCTTTACAGCAGGCGGCGTAGAGCCAGTCGCGCGCGGCGACAATCAGCGTTTGCGCCAGCTCGCTTAACTGCTGCAGCGTGCTCTCTTCACTCACCTGCTCCAGCGCCTGAGCCCAGGCAATGCGCACCATCACCCGACGGCGGAACTGGCGCAGGACGCGCATCAGCGTGGCTTCATCCGCAACGTCTTCGAGTGCGGTTTGCAGCCAGCCGGCATACTGCCGCCACTCGTCCGCCTGCGGCGGTGCGTTCTCAAGCTCCGCCAGCCAGCCCGGGTTGGCGGTGATGCTTTCCTGCACAAAATCACTGAAGGCGAGCACGCTCTTCGCCTGCTCGCTTAACGATGACGCCGGTAATGACTCAGGCAGACGTTCGCAAACGGTCTGCCACTGCTGCTGTAACGGTGAAGAAAGCGGCATTATAGGGGTTCCTTGCCAGAGTTAACGTTTTCCGCTGTGCAGCCAGAACGGCTCCTGCGAAATGGCCTCGTTACGGAAATGCTCTATCTCGATATGCTGACGGGTTTCAATGGCATGCTTCAGCCCCTGCCAGTTTTCCAGCCACGCCTGCGCCTTTGGACCATCGTAGGCACCGGAAAGGAGCAGCATGCTGTCGATGTTGCGCGAAAGACGGGGAAGCTGATCGCCATACTTATCGCCGAGCGGATACGCAAAGGTGCTCTTCAGTTCGGCCGCATGACGGGAAAGATGAATATCTGCGAAACGCTTAAAGTTTTCCGCGATTTTGGCCTCGGCTTTCGCATCCAGGAAGGCGCGCCAGCCGCGCGTCACCAGAAACTCGGTCAGCGCCAGTTTTGCCGAAGCGGCCTGCGGGCTGTAAATCGCCGTTTGCGCCGAGACGTCCGAGAGCATTAGCGTTTCGGTTTGCGTCAGCAGATCGCGTAAGTGAGCGCTCGCTTTGCGAGGAACGATACCGCCGAACAGCGCCAGGGTATGGCGCACCAGGGCAATCGCCGCCAGCACGTGGGATTTCGCGTTTTTCACATTTCGCACCCACAATTCTTCATGGTATTGCCACTGAGAAAGCGCCAGCTCCAGCGCGGCTTCCAGACCCTGCTCAACGCTGGCTTTCGGCGCAACGTGCAGGATGGTCGTCTCTCTCAGCACGCGCGGCGCATTTCCGGCGGCCAGATGGTAACCCCGCGCGGCTTTACTCAGGCTTCCCTGACGCAGTCCGGACTGGTTCACCAGCCTGCGCGCCAGCTTCAGCACGTCATTTGCGTCCCCTTCCAGCAGCTCAAGCTCGAGTTCGCAAATCGGCTCCTGGAACTCACCCGCCTTCACGTCCCCCAGATCGAGGGCGATTTCGATGCGGCTTTTGCCTTCCGTCACCAGCCATTTTTCGCGCCAGAAATCGGTGCTGAACAGCGGCTGCACCTGTTCCGCCAGCGTGGAAGGCAGCTCGCCATCCGGCCAGACTTCCGCCGGGAAACGTTCCAGCTCAAGTTCCGGCTTGCTGATGTCGATATTGTATTCCGGGCGCTGATGTAAACCGCCGACCACGCGGCCGGCAATTTTCATCGTCATCTCGTAGCGCCCGCTCGCGCCGCGGATGCGCAGCCCCATATCATGGCGGCGCAGCCAGCTGTCTGGCGTTTCATAATAGATATTAAGCAGTTGTACCGGTGCATGGTGTTCGCCGGAAAGCGTATGCAGATGCTGGCGGAGTGCGTCAACGCTGTCTTTTTCGACGATAAACTTTAATTCGATTTCTTGTGCCATAGCCTTGTACTTTTGCGGGCGTCACAGACGCGTCAATGAGGGCGAACTTCCTCGCCATTTGTTTGTCAGTACATAGTATTTTGCGCCAAATTGCCATGCAATGAGCAATTTGGCGGGCGTAAATGTATAGAGTCGTGACACAGATGATTCTGATTGCTGACGAATGCTTTGCGTAGAGACACTGTTGCCACTACTATCGTTCCACTATTTATGAAAATAACGACTAATGATGCTTAAATTACGCCTGATTGGACTTACTTTACTCGCTTTTAGCGCCGCAACCGCAGTGCACGCTGAAGAGAAGCGTTACGTTTCTGACGAACTGAACACCTGGGTACGCAGTGGCCCCGGAGATAATTATCGCCTCGTGGGCACGGTGAATGCCGGCGAGGAAGTCACCCTGTTACAGACCAACGCGGACACCAATTACGGTCAGGTTCGCGACAGTACCGGCCGTACGTCCTGGATCCCGCTGAAAGAGCTGAGCACCGTGCCAAGCCTGCGCACGCGCGTTCCCGATCTGGAAAACCAGGTGAAGACCCTGACCGATAAGCTGAACAACATCGACGGCACCTGGAACCAGCGCACCGCTGAAATGCAGCAGAAAGTGGCGCAAAGCGACGGTGTGATTAACGGTCTGAAAGAAGAGAACCAGAAACTGAAAAACGAGCTGATTGTCGCGCAGAAAAAGGTGAATGCCGCCAATCTGCAGCTCGACGACAAACAGCGCACCATCATCATGCAGTGGTTTATGTATGGCGGCGGCGTGCTGGGCGTGGGTCTGGTGCTGGGTCTGGTGCTGCCGCATCTGATCCCAAGCCGCAAGCGTAAAGACCGCTGGATGAACTAATTCGTCTTCTCTGCCAGACTTACGTATCATTCTGGAAAAGAGAAAACGGGAGAGTTGGGCGTGAAGAGTTATCTTGTCGGTGGTGCGGTACGTGATGCGTTGTTAGGTCTGCCGGTCAAAGATAAAGACTGGGTGGTGGTTGGCGCCACCCCTGAAGAGATGCTCGACGCGGGCTACCAGCAGGTAGGCCGCGATTTTCCCGTGTTCCTGCACCCGAAAAGCCGTGAAGAGTATGCCCTGGCGCGTACTGAGCGGAAATCGGGCTCGGGCTATACGGGCTTTACCTGCTATGCCGCGCCGGACGTGACGCTGGAGCAAGATCTCCTGCGCCGCGATCTCACCATCAACGCGCTGGCGCAGGACGAGGACGGGCAGATCGTTGACGCCTATGGCGGTCAGGACGATCTGCGCAACCGCCTTTTACGTCACGTTTCCCCGGCGTTTTCTGAAGATCCGCTCCGCGTGCTTCGCGTAGCGCGCTTTGCCGCGCGTTACGCCCATCTCAGCTTCCGTATTGCCGATGAGACAATGGCGCTGATGACCGCCATGACCGAGGCGGGCGAGCTTGAACACCTGACGCCAGAGCGCGTCTGGAAAGAGACGGAAAATGCCCTCACCACGCGCAACCCGCAGGTCTTTTTCCAGGTTCTGCGCGACTGCGGCGCGCTGAAGGTGCTGTTCCCGGAAATAGACGCGCTGTTTGGCGTACCTGCCCCGGCAAAATGGCACCCGGAAATTGATACCGGCGTACACACGCTGATGACCCTGAGCATGGCCGCCATGCTCAGCCCTGACGTGGACGTGCGCTTTTCCACCCTGTGCCACGATCTCGGCAAAGGCCTAACGCCAAAAGAATTCTGGCCTCGCCACCACGGGCACGGCCCGGCAGGGGTGAAGCTGGTCGAAGGGCTGTGCCAGCGTCTGCGCGTGCCGAACGAGATCCGCGATCTGGCGAAACTGGTGGCCGAGTTCCACGATCTGATCCACACCTTCCCGATCCTGAAGCCGGCCACCATCGTTAAGCTTTTCGATAACATCGACGCCTGGCGCAAACCCCAGCGCGTAGAGCAAATCGCGCTGACCAGCGAAGCTGACGTGCGCGGTCGAACCGGGTTTGAAGCGTGCGATTACCCGCAGGGACGTTTACTGCGTAAAGCCTGGGATGTAGCGAAAGCGGTGCCCACGAAGGACGTTGTCGAAGCAGGATTCAAAGGACCGGAAATTCGCGAAGAGCTCACGAAACGGCGAATTCAGGCGGTGTCGGACTGGAAGGAAAAGCATTGCCCTCAGCCGAAAGACTGAGGGCCATCGGTCAGAAGAAGACCACGTACACCGCAGCCGCCACGATAAAGCGATAGATCGCGAACGGAATAAACGAGATACGCTTAATCAGCTGCAGGAAGGTTTTAATGGCAATCAGCGCCACGATAAACGCGGTGATGAAGCCAACGGCGAACATCGGAATGTCGCCCGTGGTAAGAAAACCAATGCTTTTATAGAGGTCAAGCGCGGTGGCGCCCATCATCATCGGCACCGCCAGCAGGAACGAGAACTCTGACGCGGCGTAACGGCTTACGCCCATCAGCATCCCGCCGGAGATGGTAGCGCCTGAACGCGAGAAGCCCGGCCACAGCGCCAGACACTGGAAGCAGCCAATGATAAACGCCTGACGATACGTCATATCGTCCAGACCTTCCGCGCGCGGCGTTTTTGGCTTCAGCACTTCCGCGGCGATCAGCAGTAAGCCCCCTACCACCAGCGCGTACATTACGTTAATCGGGTTAAACAGAGATTTGATGGCGTCGTGGAACACCAGGCCCAGCACCACCGCAGGGATCATCCCGAGCAGAATATGGATCAGCGACAGGCGACCTTTACCGGCCCCCTCGTGCTGAGGCGGACGGCCAAAATGGATGCCGATCAGGCCAAACAGGCGACGCCAGAACATCACGACCACCGCCAGAATAGACCCCAGCTGGATCACCACTTCAAACGTTTTTGCGGTATCGCCTTCAAAGCCCAGCAGATGGCCAACGATAATCATATGGCCCGTACTGGAGACCGGCAAAAACTCCGTCAATCCTTCGACCACACCCAGTATTGCCGCCACCAGCAGCGAGTGCATATCGCTCATCTATAAACCCCTAAAAAGATATAAAAAAACGGTGTCCCATATGGACAACCGATAAGATACAGTCTTGAGACCGGTATAACCTAAAATGGTTTAGCAATTATGACGTTAAATCTTTCCTTTCAGATTTGTGCCACGCTCAATGATGACGCCAACGTTGGCGGCGCGCGCCACCGCTCCCGGCTTGCTCAGCTTGATGCGCACCCAAGGTGAGTTGAATTTTTTCAACAGCAATTCTGCGACTTCTTCCGCCACCCGTTCGACCAGCGCAAAACGTTGCCCTTCAACGTGGGCGATGACCGTTTCACTGATATCGGCATAGCTCAGACAGTCGTTCACGTCATCGCTTTTTGCCGATTTGCGGTTATCCCATCCCATTTCGATATCGAACACCAGTTTCTGCTCGATGGTCTGTTCCCAGTCGTAAACACCAATTGTGGTGATTACCGAAAGTTGCTCTATAAATACAATATCCATCACGACCTGCCTGCTTTTTGGCTAAACCGGATACCACTTCCGGCGAATTATGCGTATTATCCACAGATGTTGAGAATACAGATACATTTTCAAAACGGAACAGCGTTATGAGTGCAATCGCGCCTGGAATGATCCTCCTCGCCTATCTTTGCGGCTCAATCTCCAGCGCCATTCTGGTCTGCCGCATTGCCGGGTTACCTGACCCGCGTGAAAATGGTTCCGGGAATCCGGGGGCGACCAACGTACTACGAATTGGCGGCAAGGGAGCAGCCGTAGCGGTTTTGATTTTTGATGTACTGAAAGGGATGCTGCCCGTCTGGGGCGCCTATGCGCTGGGCGTCACGCCGTTCTGGCTGGGGCTCATTGCTATTGCCGCCTGCGTCGGTCACATCTGGCCCGTATTCTTCGGCTTCAAAGGCGGAAAAGGCGTTGCGACGGCCTTCGGTGCGATTGCACCTATCGGCTGGGACTTAACCGGCGTCATGGCCGGGACCTGGCTTCTGACCATTCTTCTGAGCGGCTATTCGTCGCTGGGCGCTATCGTCAGCGCGCTGATCGCCCCGTTCTACGTGTGGTGGTTCAAACCCCAGTTCACCTTCCCGGTGTCGATGCTCTCCTGTCTTATCCTGCTGCGCCATCACGACAATATCCAGCGCCTGTGGCGTCGTCAGGAGACCAAAATCTGGACGAAGCTCAAGAGAAAGAAAAAAGACGCTCCGAAGGGTTAGTTATGCCTTATAGCCAAATGTGATTTTGGTCACCTTCTGCCTGTGGTAACTGTTAGGGACACAACACAACCACATAAGAAGAAAATGGCTGAAATCACAGAATCAACTCCCCTTTCAACGACAGGTAATCCTCCTGATGGCGACATCCAGTGGGTGCGCAGCGCATCGGATGTATCACGCCTCGTTAATGACGGTTCTCAGGGCCGGGCAAATGCCCGTATCGTGGTCGGTATCGCTTTGGGCGGCATTTTCCTTGATGCCTACGATCTGGGCGCGCTGGCGTTTGGCATTAAAGACATCACCCGCGAATTTAGCCTGACGCCCGCCGGTACCGGCATGGTGGCCTCGGCGATTACCTTTGGCGCTATCGTCGGGGCGCTGCTCGGCGGCTATCTCACGGATAAAATCGGGCGCTACCGCGTTTTTATGGCTGATATGGTGTTCTTCGTGGTGGCAGCGATCGCCTGTGCGCTGGCCCCGAACGAATATGCGCTCGCGGGCGCCCGCTTTGTGATGGGGCTGGGGGTTGGGATCGACCTTCCCGTGGCGATGGCGTTTTTAAGCGAGTTCGCCAGGCTAAAAGGACCCGGAAATAAGGCCTCCAGCGTCGCGATGTGGTGCCCCACCTGGTATGCCGCCATCAGTATCTCCTACCTGCTGGTGCTTTTCTTCTACGCCGTGCTGCCGGAGAGCCACAGCGACTGGCTGTGGCGTTTGATTCTCGGCTTTGGCGCGGTGCCCGCGCTGGTGATTATCGCCATCCGCAGCCGCTATATGAGCGAATCTCCGGTCTGGGCGGCGAATCAGGGCAACCTGAAAGAGGCAGCGTCCATTTTGCGGCAGTCGTACAACATCAACGCCCACGTACCGCAGGACGCGCTCGGCCAGCCCGCACCCGTCGTGAATAAAGCGAAATGGTCAAACTATCTGAACCTGTTTCGCGGCATCTATTTGCGCCGCACGACGCTCGCCACGCTGCTTTCCGTGGTCTCGTCGTTTGCCTATAACGCCGTGGCGTTTGGCCTGCCGGTGATCATCTCCAGCTTCTTCGTCCAGTCGATGCTCACCACCATTCTCATTTCTCTGGCGCTTAACCTGCTGTTTGCCTTCGTCGGCGGACTACTGGCGGTACGCTACGTGCCGCGCTTCGGCGCCTGGCGGATGTCGCTGGCGGGTTATGCCTGCCAGCTTGTCGCATTGCTTGGCCTGGCGCTGATTGGCCGACCGGAAGGTGCCTCTGAAGGCGTGCTTGCCGTAGCCATGCTGGCGCTATTCCTGTTCGGTCAGGGCTTCGGCCCGGGCGCGCATACCATGACGTTCGCCTCCCTGAGCTACCCAACCTCGCTGCGCGGCGTGGGCGTGGGTCTCAACCAGACGCTGATGCGCAGCAGTTCGACGCTCTCACTGTTCCTGTTCCCGCTGCTGGTCGCCTCGCTGGATACCGCCGTGTTCTGGGTGATTGCGCTGGCGCCGTTTATCGGCCTGGCGTCGCTGCTGGCGATCCGCTGGGAACCGTCCGGATATGATGTGGATGCAGAGGACTATCGGTAACGACACATTACTTCGGTGGGTTCAACCCACCGAAGGGTTATTACAAATCGTCGAGCAGCGTTCGGGAGAGTTTTTTTAGCGTCTCAAGCTCATCGTCATTCATCCTCATGCTGCAGCGAATCTGATCCGGCAATGCCATCACCCGTTTCTTCAGGTCTTTGGCCTTGTCGGTCAGTACAACATTTTTCATCCTTTCATCACCCACAACCGCGATACGGTTGAGGAATCCTTTTGCCTCAAGCTTTTGTACAAGCGGGGTCAATGTGCCCGAATCAAAAAACGTCTTATCGCTGAGATCGCGAAGTGGGATGTTGTCTTTCTCATAAAGCGCCATCAAAACAACGAATTGCGGATAGGTCAGGTCCATCTCTTGCAGTAAGGGGCGATACTGGCGAACAAACGCGTTGGTGACCGAGTACAGCGAGAAGCAAAGTAAATCGTCTAGCGTTTTGTTTTCTTTCATTTTTCTATCAACTCCAAATCGGTTGCCTAAAAAAATTATAAATAATGTTTGACTAAAAGTATCTTGCGCGCAAGTATTACACCAACAACTAAGTAGCGCACTATTTAGTTATCTCATCCGATCAAATACGCTTAAAGAGGCACTACCATGAAAACACTAACCGCCATCCTGGTTTCTTCCGTCTTCGCGTCAGCCGCGGCATCCGCTCAAACCACCAATACCCCAACCCCGACCGCAGGCGTACAGGCATTTCTTAATGTTTTGAATTCCGGCAAGGGTAAGCCAATGGAACAGATGACCCCGCAGGAGGCCCGCCAGGTACTGATTGGCGCGCAGCAAGGCGCAAAACTGCCGCCCGCTCAGGTTTCTGAAAAAACGATCCAGGTAAATGGCCAGGCGATCAAATTGAAAATAGTGAAACCTGAAAACGCCAGCGGCACGCTCCCCGCCTTTATGTTCTTTCACGGCGGCGGTTGGGTGCTCGGTGACTTCCCTACCCACGAACGCTTAATCCGCGACCTTGTTCGCGCTTCGGGTGCCGCTGCGGTTTACGTCGATTACACCCCGTCACCTGAGGCCCATTTCCCGGTAGCAATTAATCAGGCCTATGAAGCGACAAAATGGGTAGCCGGGCACGGTCAGGAAATTGGCGTGGACGGTAGCCGTCTGGGTCTGGTGGGTAACAGCGTCGGCGGCAACATGGTGGCTTCGGTGGCGCTGCAGGCCAAACAGTTCAATGGGCCGAAGATTCGCTACAACGTCATGCTCTGGCCAGTTACCGATGCGAACTTTGATACTGCCTCGTATAACCAGTTCGAAAATGGCTATTTCCTGTCGAAAAACATGATGAAATGGTTCTGGGATAACTACACCACCAGCGCTGCCGATCGCAACAATATCCTTGCTTCTCCGCTTCGCGCCAGCACCGCGCAGTTGAAAGGCTTCCCCGAGACGCTGATCCAGACGGCTGAGCTGGACGTTCTGCGGGATGAAGGTGAAGCATTCGGACGTAAGCTGGATGCGGCTGGCGTCCCGGTGACCGTCACGCGCTATAACGGCATGATCCACGACTACGGCCTGCTTAACCCGCTGAGCCAGGAGCCAACGGTGAAAGTTGCGCTTGAGCAGGCAGGTGCAGCGTTGCATGAGCACCTGAAATAGTCTCGTCATTGCTTATACAGAGCACGGCCCAGGCCGTGCTTTTGTATTTCTCCTGCCCGCCCATCCATAAGCGACTCATATGACAGGCTTCATTTCCGCCAGGGCATACTGAAACGTATCCCGATGGTGTGGAAATGGATGCAGCATGTTAGCAGCTCAGGTCACTGATAATACGTATAAAGGCTGGCAGGCGTCGCTTGCCCTGCAGTTTTGTCACACCCCTGAGAAAACCCTCCTGTACTCCGCCCACCACGTCGGGCCGCTCACCGTTCAACGTCCGTTTTACCCCGAAGGCGAAACCTGCCACCTTTACCTGCTGCACCCGCCCGGCGGGATTGTGGGCGGCGATACGCTGGACATTTCCGTTCGGCTGGACGCCAAAAGCCACGCGCTCATCACCATGCCCGGGGCCAGCAAGTTCTATCGCAGCAGCGGCCCGCAGGCCCGTCTGAACCAGCATTTTTACCTCGCTGAAGATTCCACGCTGGAGTGGCTGCCGCAGGACACCATTATCTTCCCCGGCGCGAATGCCGCGCTGCGCTCCGTCTTCCATCTGAAGGCCTCCAGCACGCTGCTGGCGTGGGAGCTGTACTGCCTGGGGCGTCCGGTGATCGGTGAGATCTTTAGCCACGGCACGCTGGAAAGCCGCCTTGAAATCTGGGTTGAAGACGAGCCGCGCCTGATTGAGCGTCAGCATCTTAGCGACGGCGATCTCACGCCCGTCGCCGGACATCCGTGGCTCGGCACGCTGCTGTTCTATCCGGCCAAAGAAGAACATCTCGACGCGGTGCGCGAACGGCTCTCACCGCTGGAAAATTATGCAGGTGCAACGCTCGTTGACGATCTGCTGTCGGTGCGTTTTCTCTCCGACGACAACCTGATTTGCCAGCGGGTGATGCGCGACATCTGGCAGTCGCTTCGCCCGCTTCTCACCACCAAAACCGCCTGTTCGCCGCGTATCTGGCAGACATAAGAGAAACGTTATGGAACTGACCCCCAGAGAAAAAGACAAGCTGTTGCTTTTCACCGCCGCGCTGGTTGCCGAACGCCGCCTTGCGCGCGGGGTAAAGCTCAATTACCCGGAATCGGTCGCGCTTATCAGCGCCTTCATTATGGAAGGCGCGCGCGATGGCGAAACCGTCGCCTCGCTGATGGAGGCGGGCCGCCACGTCCTGAGGCGAGACCAGGTCATGGAGGGCGTCCCGGAAATGATCCCGGATATTCAGGTCGAAGCCACCTTCCCGGACGGATCGAAGCTCGTCACCGTCCACAACCCGATCGTCTAAGGAGCGCGTGATGATCCCAGGTGAATACCAGATCCAGCCCGGAACGATTGCCCTCAACGTCGGGCGTGAAACCCAACGCGTGGTTGTCGAAAATCACGGCGACAGGCCGATTCAGGTTGGATCGCACTATCACTTTTACGAGGTCAACCCGGCGCTGAAGTTCGATCGGGAAGCCACCAAAGGCTTCAGACTGAACATCCCGGCGGGCACCGCCGTGCGCTTCGAGCCCGGCCAGAAGCGGGAAGTGACGCTGGTTCAGGTCACGGGGGCGCAGCGCATTTTCGGCTTTCGCGGCGAGGTAATGGGCGAGGTGAAACATGGCTGACATTTCACGCCGGGCGTATGCCGATATGTTCGGCCCCACCACCGGGGATAAAGTGCGGCTGGCCGACAGCGAGCTGTGGATCGAAGTGGAGGACGATCTCACGGTCTACGGTGAAGAGGTCAAGTTCGGCGGCGGAAAGGTGATCCGCGACGGTATGGGCCAGGGGCAGATGACCGCAGATGGCTGCGTGGATCTGGTTCTTACCAACGCGCTGATCGTCGATCACTGGGGGATCGTAAAAGCCGATATCGGCGTCAAGAACGGACGGATCTTCGCCGTCGGCAAAGCCGGGAACCCGGACATTCAGCCCGGCGTGACGATCCCGATTGGCGCGGCAACGGAAGTGATTGCCGCCGAGGGGAAGATCGTCACCGCCGGCGGGATCGACACCCACATCCACTGGATCTGCCCGCAGCAGGCGGAAGAGGCGCTGGTCTCCGGCGTCACCACCATGATCGGCGGCGGCACCGGACCGGCGGCGGGCACCAACGCTACCACCTGCACGCCGGGGCCGTGGTATATCGCCCGCATGCTGCAGGCTGCCGATACGCTGCCGGTGAATATTGGCCTGCTCGGCAAAGGTAACGGCTCCAACCCGGACGCCCTGCGCGAGCAGATTGCCGCAGGCGCCATCGGGCTGAAGATCCACGAAGACTGGGGCGCGACGCCCGCCGCCATCAATTGCTCGCTGGAGGTGGCTGACGAGATGGATATTCAGGTGGCGCTGCACAGCGACACGCTGAACGAGTCCGGGTTTGTCGAAGACACGCTGGCGGCCATTGCCGGGCGCACCATCCACACCTTCCACACCGAAGGCGCGGGCGGCGGCCACGCGCCGGATATTATCACCGCCTGCGCGCACCCGAATATTCTGCCCTCCTCCACCAACCCGACGCTGCCCTATACGGTGAACACCATCGATGAGCATCTCGACATGCTGATGGTCTGCCATCACCTCGATCCGGATATCGCCGAGGACGTGGCGTTTGCCGAATCCCGCATTCGTCGTGAAACCATCGCCGCGGAAGACGTGCTGCACGACATCGGCGCGTTCTCGCTTACGTCGTCAGATTCACAGGCCATGGGCCGCGTCGGAGAAGTGATTATCCGCACCTGGCAGGTGGCGCACCGCATGAAGGTCCAGCGCGGCGCGCTGCCGGAAGAGACCGGCGAGAACGACAACTTCCGCGTGAAGCGCTACGTCGCCAAATACACCATTAACCCGGCGCTCACCCACGGCATCGCCCATGAAGTCGGTTCGATTGAGGCGGGCAAGCTGGCGGATCTGGTGGTCTGGTCCCCGGCGTTCTTCGGCGTCAAACCCGCCACCATCGTCAAGGGCGGGATGATCGCCTGCGCGCCAATGGGCGATATCAACGCCTCGATCCCTACGCCGCAGCCGGTGCATTACCGCCCGATGTTTGGCGCGCTGGGCGCCGCGCGCCACGCTACCCGACTGACGTTTATCTCGCAGGCCGCCAGTGCGAACGGCATCCCGCAGCAGCTCAACCTGCAGAGCGCTACCGCGGTGGTGAAAGGCTGCCGGACGGTGAAAAAAGCGGACATGATCCACAACGGCCTGCAGCCGAATATCACCGTCGACTCGCAAACCTACGAGGTGCGCGTCGACGGCGAACTGATAACCAGCGAACCGGCCGACGTTCTGCCGATGGCGCAACGCTATTTCCTGTTCTGAGGAGTGATGATGATCTATTTAACCCAACGCCTGGACCATGCGCATCCGATTACCGCCAGCGTCACGCTGCCGATTGACGTGCGGGTGAAAAGCCGCGCCCGCGTAGCGCTGAACGACGGCCGCGAAGCCGGGCTGATGCTGCCGCGCGGCCTGCTGCTGCGCGGGGGCGACCTGCTGACTACCGACGACGGCAGCGAGGTAATCGAAGTGATCGCCGCCCCAGAGTCAGTTTCCGTGGTGCGCTGCGCCGATCCGTTCCTGCTCGCCCGCGCCTGCTACCACCTGGGCAACCGCCACGTGCCGCTGCAGATCATGCCCGGCGAGCTGCGCTATCACCACGACCACGTTCTCGACGACATGCTGCGCCAGTTCGGGCTGGACGTGACCTACGCCAGCCTGCCGTTTGAACCGGAAGCGGGCGCGTACGCCAGCGATGCCCACAGCCACAGCCATTCTCACGCTCATTCACATTAAGGATCCATCATGCGCAAGTATTTACCGCTGTTACTGCTGGCTTTTTCCGTTCCCGCGCTCGCGCATCCCGGCCACGGCACCGACAGCTTTCAGGCCGGTTTTCTCCACCCGCTGACAGGACTCGATCACCTGCTGATGCTCACCGGTGCGGGCGTGCTCTCGGCGCTGAGCGGTCGCAAACTCCTGCTGCCGTTTGCCACCCTCGGGATGATGCTTGTCGGCGCCATTGCGGGCAGCCTGCTCGGCGGCTTCAGCGGCATGGAGATGCTGATTATCGCCTCGCTGGCGGTATCCGGCGTGATGATGTTTAAAACTGAAAACCGTCTGCTGCTGGCGGTACCTGCCCTGGCGATGTTCCACGGCTGGGCGCACGGCGTGGAGATGTCCGGCCACAGCTTCTGGCTCTTCACCAGCGGCTTTATGCTCGCCAGCGCCACGGTGCTGTGCGCCAGCTTTGCCGCAGGGCTGCTGCTGCGCCGTCACGACGGCCTGCGTAAAACCTTGGGCGGCGGGCTGATCGTCTCTGCCCTGCTGGCGCTGATGAGCTGATGGAGCACGCCCGCCAGAGGCTGCGCCTGATGCAGCTCTCCAGCAGCAGCCTGCCGGTCGGGTCGTTTACCTGGTCGCAGGGGCTGGAGTGGGCCGTTGAGGCAGGCTGGGTCACCGACGCCGACGCGTTCAAACGCTGGCAAATTCAGCAGATGGAGCAGAGCTTTTTCTGCGTCGATCTGCCGCTGTTTATCCGTCTTTATCAGGCCTGTGAGCAACGCTCTCTTACAAATGCCAAACGCTGGACGGCATACCTTCTCGCCTGCCGGGAAACGCGCGAGCTGCGCGAAGAGGAGCGCAACCGTGGAGCGGCGTTTACGCGGCTGATTAAAAGCTGGGAACCTGACTGTCCGCCCGAATGGCTGCCGCTGTTTATGCAAAGCCAGCTCTGCGGCATGGCCTGGCTCGGCGTGCGCTGGGGCATTAGCGCACGCGAACTGGCGCTGAGCCTCGGCTACAGCTGGATGGAGAGCGCGGTGATGGCGGGCGTCAAGCTGGTGCCGTTTGGGCAACAGGCTGCGCAGCAGCTGATTATCGAACTGGGCGACCATTACGCCGCTGGTTTTGAACAGGCATTTTTACGTAGCGACGGCGCGCTGGGGGCAGCAACGCCGCTGTCCGCCATCGCCTCCGCGCGCCACGAAACCCAATATTCACGACTATTCCGTTCCTGAGGAGTCAACATGGCTGATTACAAACATCCCCTGCGCGTGGGCGTCGGCGGCCCGGTAGGGTCGGGCAAAACCGCGCTGCTGGAAGCGCTCTGCAAGGCGATGCGCGACACCTACCATCTTGCGGTGGTGACCAACGATATCTACACCAAAGAGGATCAGCGCATCCTTACCGAGGCAGGCGCGCTGGAGCCGGAGCGCATCGTGGGCGTGGAGACGGGCGGCTGCCCGCATACCGCCATTCGTGAAGATGCGTCGATGAACCTGGCGGCGGTGGAGGCGTTAAGCGAGAAGTTCGGCAATCTGGACCTGATCTTCGTGGAAAGCGGCGGGGACAACCTGAGCGCGACGTTCAGCCCGGAGCTGGCGGATCTGACCATCTACGTGATCGACGTGGCCGAAGGGGAAAAAATTCCGCGCAAGGGCGGGCCGGGGATCACCAAATCCGATTTTCTGGTGATCAACAAAACCGATCTCGCGCCGTACGTCGGCGCGTCGCTGGAGGTGATGGAGCGCGACACTAACCGCATGCGCGGCGAGCGTCCCTGGACCTTTACCAACCTGAAGGCGGGTGACGGGTTAGCGACGATTATTGCGTTTCTGGAAGAGAAAGGGATGCTGCGGGTGTAGGGCCATAATACCCTCTCCCTGTGGGAGAGGGTTAGGGTGAGGGATTACGCCTCCGGCAGTTCCGCCAGCGGCCAGCGCGGACGCACGGACACGCTGAGGTCGGACGTTGCACCCGCGTTCAGGCGCACCATTCCCGCGTAAGCGATCATCGCGCCGTTGTCGGTGCAGAATTCCGGACGAGCATAGAACACTTCCCCGCGACGCTTTTGCATCATCTCGGCGAGCTTCGCGCGCAGCGTGCGGTTAGCGCTGACGCCACCCGCCATCACCAGACGCTTAAAGCCGGTCTGATCCAGCGCGCGCTTACACTTGATCATCAGCGTGTCCACCACCGCATCTTCAAATGCGCGCGCAATATCCGCGCGGGTCTGCTCGCTGTCATCGTTATTACGGATCGTATTCGCCGCGAAGGTTTTCAGCCCGGAGAAGCTGAAATCCAACCCTGGACGGTCGGTCATCGGACGCGGGAAGACAAAGCGCCCTTCCGTTCCCTGCGACGCCATTTTTGACAGCATCGGGCCGCCCGGATAATCCAGACCCAGCAGCTTGGCGGTTTTATCGAACGCTTCACCGGCGGCGTCGTCGATCGATTCGCCCAGCAGCTCGTACTTGCCAATGCCCGTTACGCTAATCAGCTGCGTATGGCCGCCGGAGACCAGCAGCGCCACAAACGGGAATTCAGGCGGATTCTCTTCCAGCATCGGCGCCAGAAGATGCCCTTCCATATGGTGAACCGGAATGGCCGGAACATCCCACGCAAACGCCAGCGAACGACCAACCGTCGCGCCAACCAGCAGCGCGCCGACCAGCCCCGGGCCTGCGGTATACGCCACTGCATCAATCTCTTTTGCCGTTAATCCCGCTTCTTTCAGCGCCGCCTGAATCAGGGGAACCGTTTTACGCACGTGGTCACGAGAGGCCAGTTCCGGCACGACGCCGCCGTAGTCAGCGTGCAATTTCACCTGACTATACAGCTGGTTGGCCAGAAGCCCTTTTTCGTCGTCGTAAATGGCGATGCCGGTTTCATCGCAGGATGTTTCAATACCCAGTACACGCATGACTTGTTTTACCTCGTTTCAATACCGCGCAGTGTAGAGCCTGGGCGGGTTGATGTAAAACTTTGTTCGCCCCAGGAAGAAGGCTCGTGTATACTCCTCACCCTTATTAAAGTCCCTTTCAAAATCGCATCGGTGCTTTACAAAGCAGCAGCATTTGCAGTAAAATTCCGCACCATTTTGAAATAAGCTGGCGTTGATGCCAGCGGCAAACCGAATTTATTAAAGGTGAGAGTTACATGCCGGTAATTAAAGTACGTGAAAACGAGCCGTTCGACGTAGCACTGCGTCGCTTCAAACGTTCATGCGAGAAAGCAGGTGTTCTGGCTGAAGTTCGTCGTCGTGAGTTTTATGAAAAACCAACGACCGAACGTAAGCGCGCTAAAGCTTCCGCTGTGAAACGTCACGCGAAGAAACTGGCTCGCGAAAACGCACGCCGTACTCGTCTGTACTAATTGGTTGAGGGCCTCAGCCCTCAATTGACAGACAGAGTAATAGTCGTAAGGCCGTGCTTCCGGAAGGAATGCGCGGCTTGTTTTCGTTTATAAGTCGCTTAAAATTTTGGGGCATATGGCCGGAAGAATCCCACGCGTTTTCATCAATGACCTGCTTGCCAGAACCGACATCGTCGATCTCATCGACGCGCGGGTAAAGCTAAAAAAGCAGGGCAAGAACTACCATGCGTGCTGTCCGTTCCATAACGAAAAAACCCCCTCCTTCACCGTAAACGGTGAAAAGCAGTTCTACCATTGCTTCGGCTGTGGCGCACACGGTAATGCCGTCGATTTTTTGATGAATTACGACAAGCTCGAGTTCGTTGAAACCGTCGAAGAGCTGGCGGCGATGCATAACCTTGAAGTGCCGTATGAAGCAGGCAGTGGGCCAAGTCAGATCGAGCGCCATCAACGGCAAACGCTGTATCAACTGATGGATGGCCTGAATTCGTTTTACCAACAGTCTCTTAAGCAATCTGCGGCTGAGCCTGCGCGTCAGTATCTGAACAAGCGCGGCCTGAGCAACGATGTCATTGCGCGTTTCGCTATTGGTTACGCCCCGCCCGGCTGGGACAACGTGTTAAAGCGTTTTGGCGGCAATAGCGAAGATCGTAAGTCTCTTATCGATGCAGGCATGCTGGTCACCAACGACCAGGGACGAAGCTACGACCGCTTCCGCGAACGGGTGATGTTCCCGATCCGCGACAAGCGTGGCCGGGTAATTGGTTTTGGTGGTCGCGTGCTGGGTGATGCCCTGCCGAAATACCTTAACTCCCCGGAAACCGATATTTTCCATAAGGGCCGCCAGCTTTACGGTCTTTATGAGGCGCAGCAGGATAACGCGGAACCTCCGCGTCTGCTGGTCGTCGAAGGCTATATGGACGTCGTTGCACTGGCGCAGTACGACATCAACTACGCGGTTGCGTCGTTAGGTACATCCACCACCGCCGATCATATTCAACTGCTGTTCAGGGTGACCAATAACGTCATCTGCTGTTACGACGGTGACCGTGCAGGACGCGACGCCGCCTGGCGAGCGCTGGAAACCGCGCTACCCTATATGACCGACGGGCGTCAGCTACGCTTTATGTTCCTGCCCGACGGTGAAGACCCGGATACGCTGGTGCGTAAAGAGGGCAAAGCGGCGTTTGAAGCGCGGATGGAGCAGGCTCAGCCGCTCTCTACGTTTTTGTTTAACAGCCTGATGCCGCAGGTCGATTTGAGTACCCCTGACGGGCGCGCGCAGCTCAGCACGCTGGCGCTGCCGTTAATCAGCCAGGTGCCCGGCGAAACGCTGCGCATCTATCTGCGTCAGGAGTTAGGCAACAAGCTCGGCATTCTGGATGACAGCCAGCTTGAACGTTTAATGCCAAAACAGGCTGAAAACGGTGCGGTTCGGCCCGCGCCTCAGCTAAAACGCACAACCATGCGTATACTGATAGGGTTGCTGGTCCAAAACCCCGAGCTTGCGCCGCAGGTGCCGTCGCTGGCGGGTTTAAACCACGAAAAATTGCCCGGACTTGGCTTATTTTCAGAACTGGTCAACACGTGTTTGTCTCAGCCAGGTCTGACCACCGGACAACTTTTAGAGCATTATCGCGGCACAAAAGAGGCCGCTACCCTTGAAAAATTGTCGATGTGGGACGATATAGCAGATAAGGACATTGCAGAAAAAACGTTCACCGACTCACTCAACCATATGTTTGATTCGATGCTTGAGCTGCGCCAGGAAGAGTTGATAGCTCGCGAGCGCACACACGGTTTAAGCAGCGAAGAACGCCGGGAGCTCTGGATGATTAACCAGGAACTGGCGAAGAAATAAAAAATTTAACGGCTTAAGTGCCGAATATCGATCGGGAAGCCCCCGGCAGCCGCACTGAGAGGCAGCGGCAAAAATATAAGTACGCCCTCGCTTTAAAGGTTGGCAGCCCCATCGCCGACACCAATCAAACGAATTAAGTGTGGATACCGTCTTATGGAGCAAAACCCGCAGTCACAGCTGAAACTTCTTGTCCAACGTGGTAAGGAGCAAGGCTATCTGACCTATGCCGAGGTCAATGACCATCTGCCGGAAGATATCGTCGATTCAGATCAAATCGAAGATATCATCCAAATGATCAATGACATGGGCATTCAGGTGATGGAAGAAGCACCGGATGCCGATGATCTGTTGCTGGCTGAAACCTCCAACAACACTGACGAAGATGCGGAAGAAGCTGCTGCACAGGTACTGTCCAGCGTGGAATCTGAAATCGGGCGTACCACTGACCCGGTCCGCATGTACATGCGCGAAATGGGTACCGTTGAACTGTTGACCCGCGAAGGCGAAATTGACATCGCAAAACGCATCGAAGACGGGATCAACCAGGTTCAGTGCTCTGTTGCCGAGTACCCGGAAGCGATCACCTATCTGCTGGAGCAGTACGATCGCGTTGAAGCGGAAGAAGCGCGCCTGTCTGACCTGATCACCGGTTTTGTCGACCCGAACGCTGAAGAAGATATGGCGCCTACCGCCACTCACGTCGGTTCTGAACTGTCTCAGGAAGAGATGGATGATGACGAAGACGAAGATGAGGAAGAGAGCGACGACGACACCGCGGACGATGACAACAGCATCGATCCGGAGCTGGCGCGTGAGAAGTTTGCCGAGCTGCGTACCCAGTACGAAGTGACGCGTGACACCATCAAAGCGAAAGGCCGCAGCCATGCCGCCGCACAGGAAGAGATTCTCAAGCTGTCTGAAGTATTCAAACAGTTCCGCCTGGTGCCAAAACAGTTCGACTACCTGGTAAACAGCATGCGCGTGATGATGGATCGCGTACGTACCCAGGAACGCATCATCATGAAGCTGTGCGTTGAGCAGTGCAAAATGCCGAAGAAGAACTTCATCACCCTCTTCACCGGCAACGAAACCAGCGAAACCTGGTTCAACGCGGCTATCGCGATGAACAAGCCGTGGTCTGAAAAACTGCACGACGTGAAGGACGATGTGCATCGCGGCCTGCAGAAACTGCATCAGATTGAAGAAGAGACCGGCCTGACCATCGAGCAGGTTAAAGACATCAACCGTCGTATGTCCATCGGTGAAGCGAAAGCCCGCCGTGCGAAGAAAGAGATGGTTGAAGCGAACTTGCGTCTGGTTATCTCTATCGCCAAGAAATACACCAACCGTGGTCTGCAGTTCCTGGATCTGATTCAGGAAGGCAACATCGGTCTGATGAAAGCGGTAGATAAGTTTGAATACCGTCGTGGTTACAAGTTCTCCACCTACGCAACCTGGTGGATCCGTCAGGCTATCACCCGCTCTATCGCGGATCAGGCGCGCACCATCCGTATTCCGGTGCATATGATTGAGACCATCAACAAGCTCAACCGTATTTCCCGCCAGATGCTGCAGGAGATGGGCCGCGAGCCGACACCGGAAGAGCTTGCCGAGCGCATGCTGATGCCGGAAGACAAGATCCGTAAAGTGCTGAAGATCGCCAAAGAGCCAATCTCCATGGAAACACCAATCGGTGATGATGAAGATTCGCATCTGGGTGATTTCATCGAGGATACCACCCTCGAGCTGCCGCTGGACTCTGCCACCACCGAGAGCCTGCGCGCTGCGACGCACGACGTTCTGGCCGGCCTGACCGCCCGTGAAGCGAAAGTCCTGCGTATGCGTTTCGGTATTGATATGAACACCGACCACACGCTGGAAGAAGTGGGTAAACAGTTCGACGTTACCCGCGAACGTATCCGTCAGATCGAAGCGAAGGCGCTGCGCAAGCTGCGTCATCCAAGCCGCTCTGAAGTACTGCGTAGCTTCCTGGACGATTAATCGATCCTGACAGTGAAAAAGCTCCCAATCGGGAGCTTTTTTTTGTTTATTTTCTCTCCCTGTGGGAGAGGGTGAGGGCATCAGGCCGCAGAGGCCCTAAAGCCCCCGCACCATCAGCGCCTCATCCAGCTCCCGATACGCCTCCACCAGCTTATCCAGCGTTGCTCTGTTGAGCCCACTCGGATTTGGCAGCACCCACACCTGCGTCACGCCGATAGTGATGCTCTGCTTACCCCACTTAGCCCCGCGCTGGCTGAACGCCTGCTCGTAGGCCTGCTTGCCGAGGATCGCCAGCGCAGCCGGCTGGTAGTCTTCGATCTTCTTGACCAGCTCTCGCCCGCCGCTGCGCAGTTCATGCAGGTTGACCTCGCTCGCCTGCACGGTTGGCCGCTCGACCAGCATGGTGATCCCGCAGCGCGTATCCAGCAGGTGCTGCTCCTCTTCCGGCTTGAGTAATCTGTCAGTGAACCCGGCCTGGTAGATCACCTTCCAGAAGCGATTCCCCGGATGGGCGAAGTGAAAGCCGGTGTGCGCCGAGGACTTGCCCGGGTTGATTCCGCAGAACACCACCCGCAGGCCTGGGGCCAGAATATCGTTGATCATCTTTACTCCCGCTCGATACATCGTCAGGGAAGTATAAAGGATTGATTATGCGTTGTTTATAAAAACAGCAGGCAGGTGTGAATGGCTGGATTGCTGCGGGGAGTTACTTTATAATTCACCGCCACGGCCCCTTAGCTCAGTGGTTAGAGCAGGCGACTCATAATCGCTTGGTCGCTGGTTCAAGTCCAGCAGGGGCCACCAAACTTTAGTTTTAGAATCATAAGATTAAACCACTCGATTGAGTGGCTTTTTTTGTTGGGCGAATGATGGATGCCCCCTTGTTGTCCCCTGACTTTTCCCCAGGCATTCGCCAGGCTGTATCCCGCCTCTGATTTTTGTTGCACCCTATGCGAGCACATTCGGAATCAATCACACGTAGCCCGGCCTGCCGCTCACCCTCACAAACCCTAAAAACTAAAGAAATCCCCCATCGCGCCGATCATCATCCGTGTGTATTATTTCCTGTAGCTTTTACAACAACTAACCTTAACTCAAATACTTAAGCGCCAAAGCGAAAGGCATCATGAGCACACCGATCAAACGGCTAGAAATCATTAAAAATGCCATTGAACTGGAAGATGACGACATCATCCAGAGCCAGCTGACACGGCTGAAAAATGAAGCGTTTGACGATGAGCTACAGGCAATCGTCGTGGCGCTTGAAAAGAAGAACTACACCGCTGCGATGGCGGCAATTACCGCCTGGCTTCAGGGCCAGCGCGCCGTGACCCAGTGGCGCGATCCGCAGGTGGCCGCCAGCAAGCTGGAGCTGAAGGCGCTGGAAGAACGTCTGCGCGATCTGATTGACCGCCGCAACGCTCGGGTGCAACAGCTTGATGAGTTCAACGATCTCTATTTTTCTCGCCTCGGACCGCTGATGCAGCAGATCCTCGCCCTGCGTAAAACGCTGGCCGAGCTGAACCTGCGCCGTCAGCAGGCGGAAGCGCGTCGCCGTGAGGAAGATTACCGTCGCTGCCAGCGCTATATGGCGCAGGCGGTAGAGGTGCTGGCGACGCTCACCCAGCGCTGGCGCGATCTCCCGGCCGACTCCGTGCAGGCCGCTGAAGCGCGTAAACAACTGGAGCAACAAAGCAATCTGATTGCCAACCTGCTGGCCGAAGCGCTGGAGCTGGAGAGCGGCTTAACGCGCGAAGAGGAGCCTGCGCGTCAGGCGCGCGACGACGCTAACGAAGAGTACGAAAAATATCGCGAGCAGCATCACGATGCCGAAGTGCGGCTGCGCAAGGGTAAGGATCTTTCGGAAGAGGATCGGAACGAGCTGAAGCGCCTCTGGCGGCAGGCGAGCAAGCTCTGCCATCCGGATCTGGTGGCGGACGATCTGAAAGAGGAAGCTAACGCGATGATGGTTCAGCTCAACCAGGCGAAGCAGCGTGGCGACGTTAAAACCATTCGCTCACTGGTGGCCCGCCTGCAGCAGGGCTTTGAGCCATTGATGGCAAGCGACAGGCTGAACGATCTGGAACGTATCCGCAAAAAAATGGCGCAGGTTCGCGAGCAGATAGACATTTTAGTGAACGAGCTGGCGGAGCTTGAGAAAGAGGAGTCCTGGCTTCTGGTCTCGTCGCTGAACAATATGGAAGCGTACTTCGCTCAGCAGGAGAAAGCCCTGCATGAGGTCCGCGCCTCGCTCGAACATCAGGTGAGCGAAGCGCAGCTGGATTCCGCCGCCTGATTATTTGGCGTGCCAGTATGCGCTGGCACGCACCAGCTGCTGGTCAATCGCATCGGTTTCAAACTGACGACTCAGCGTCTTCACTGCCTTCCCTTCCCCGGTCAGCCAGATGAAGTAATCTTCACCAGGAACGGTCAGCGCCGCCAGATGGTCCGCTACCGCCTGCTCGCTGTGGCCCACCACCCAGGTGATGTTGAATTCGCTCAGGTGCGCCAGATAGTCCTTATAAGAGTCGTCCCCAACCGTCACAACCGCATGAATTTCCGGGCGAACCGGCAGTTTAGCAATGCTCTCTAAGCGTCGGCGCAGCGCGGGCATGCCTGACTCATCGCACACGTACAGCTGCCAGGCGTAATCCTCCGGCACCACCAGCGAACCGCGCGGGCCGCCGATCGTCAGCCTGTCTCCCGCTTTCGCCTCAACCGCCCAGCGGCTGGCAACGCCGCCGTCATGAACGAAGAAATCGAGCACCAGCTCATGGTTTGCCTCGTCGTACAGCGGCGTGTAGTCGCGCGTCTGAGGACGTACGCCGTCACCCCAGTCAATGCCTTCATCGGTGACCACCGGCGGCACAAACACCGCGCCAGGGGCAGGGAAAAAGACTTTGGTATGGTCGTCGAAACCGCGGGAGCTAAAGCCCTGCAGCTGCTCGCCGCCTAAAACAATGCGCTGGAAACCCGCGCTGGGGCGCTCTACGCGGAGCACCGTCAGCTCGCGAAAGCGCAGGTCATTACGAACACGCTGTGGGTAACGGGTAGATGCCATTTTTAGCCCCTTCTCTGGTGAATACGATATATCTAAATCATTTTTCAAATGATAATGATTACTAATAAGCAAAAATGCAAGATCTTTTAGATTGCATCTGAATATATCTTAGATATAGTTTAGATATATCAAATTGAGAGAACTACTATGCGACACGAACACGACAGCGGCGGGCGCCGACCGCGATTTTTCGGCCACGGCGATCTGAGGCTGGTGATTCTGGATATTCTGACCCGCAGCGCGAGCCACGGCTACGAGCTGATCAAAGAGATCGAGAATCTGACCCAGGGAAATTACACCCCGAGCCCAGGCGTGATCTACCCGACCCTGGATTATCTTCAGGATCAGACCTTTATCACCATTACGGAAGAAGAGAACGGTCGAAAGACGATTACGATTACCGCTGAAGGACAACGCTGGCTGGCCGAAAACCGGGAGCAGCTGGAACAGATCCAGGTGCGTATCAAAGCCCGTTCCGTCGGTTTTCAGCTGCGCAAAAACCCGCAGATGAAGCGGGCGCTGGATAACTTCAAAGCGGTGTTAGACCTGAAGGTGAATCAGGGAGAGCTTAGCGACGCGCAGCTCAAGCAGATTATCGGCGTTATTGACCGCGCGGCGCTAGAGATCTCCCAGCTGGACTAAGCCGGAGCGTACTCGCTCACGCGGAAGACGCGTACCAGCTCCTTCAGGTGCATCGCCTGTTCGTTAAGCGATGCTGCCGCCGCGACGGACTCCTCCACCAGCGCGGAGTTCTGCTGGGTGGTGGCATCAATCAGGCCAATCGCGCTGTTAATCTGCGAGATACCTTCCGTCTGCTCGTGGCTGGCCTGGCGGATTTCGCGCAGGATCGCGTCCATCTCTTCCACGTTACCGACCATCCCGTTGATCAGCCCACTCGCTTTTTCGACCAGGTTCATCCCGTCCTGAGTCTGGCTGGTGGAGCTCTCAATCAGCTCGCGGATTTCGCTGGCAGATGACGCACTCTTCTGGGCAAGCTGGCGAACTTCACCCGCCACCACCGCAAAGCCGCGACCGTGCTCGCCGGCGCGCGCCGCTTCCACCGCCGCGTTCAGCGCCAGAATGTTGGTCTGGAACGCAATGGCGTCGATAAGGTCGATAATGTCGGACATCCGGTTCGACGTCTCGTTAATCAGGCGCATTTTGCTGGTCACCTGCTTCATCATCTCGCCGTTGTTTTTAACCACCGTGGCGGCATCGGCCGAAAGGTTGGTCGCTTCCCCGGTATGCGAGGCGGTATTTTTCACCGTCGCGGTGATCTGCTCCATCGAGGCGGCGGTCTGTTCTACAGAACTTGCCTGCTCTTCCGTGCGCGCGGCCAGATCCTGGTTCCCGGCGACAATCTGCGCGGCTGCGCTGGAGATATTCTCCGAGCCGGTTTGCACCTGCTGCACGATGTCCAGCAGTCGCGTTTTCATCTCCATCAGCGCATGCAGCAGCAGACCCGTTTCGTCTTTGCCGTGTGGCGTGATGCTGCCCGTGAGATCGCCCTCAGAAATGGCTTTTGCAAAATGCACCGCCTCGCCGAGCGGACGAGTGATAGCGCGCACGATAAACCAGCCAATCAGGCTGCCTGCCGCAATGCTAAAGAGCGTGAGCAGGATCAGCAGCAGTCGGTTAGACCTGAAATCCCCTTCCACCTGCGCGCCGGCACTCTGCATCTCGCTGTTTTGAATGGTAATCAGCTCCTTCACCTTCGCTTTATAAGCCTGCTGCACGGCGAGGGTGGTGGTCATCATCTCCTGAATAGCGCCCGCACGATTGTTGTTCTGCACCGCCTGCAAAATGCGGTAGCGCGAGTCCAGATACTGCTGGCGCACGCTGCGGATCTCCGCCAGCACCTGCTGAGACTTTTGATCCTGCAGCGCGTTGTTCAGCTCGCCCAGGATCACCGTGATGTGCTCGCTGATCTCTTTCAGGCGCTGCTGAGATTGCCCCGTGTAAGTGCCCTGCTCGTCCAGCAGCATCAGCTGTTGAGTGCTAATAAATTCCTGGAAGTTATCGATTAACTGGTTCGCTTTTACCGTGGTCGGATAATCGCTGGTAATAATCGATTGCATCCCGTTATTAGCCCGGTTCAGGCTTATCAGAGACAGGCTTGCGCTGAGCGCCATCAGGACAATAAAGAACCCAAACGCCAGAAATAATTTCGTGCCGATCTTTACGTCATGTAAGAACATATTTTCTCCATCGATGTGATTATTTCTCAGACGATCGCTGTTATCGGTAACGATTTCGCTAACTTTATGAGTTTGATCGTTTTTTTATTTCATAACCGTCGCAATGGATAGGTAGAGGCTATTAATATTGCTCCATCGATCGTTACCAGACCACCGGAGGGGTATTTTTCAAAATAGCGTTCTGGATAACTGACTTAGGCAGGGATAAATAACTGAGGCACTTTCTTTAGTTATTTAATATTAAATTAACAATAAAATACATTAATAGTCACAACCAGAAAATAAAAAGCCGTTTATTCCTTACGAAATAAACGGCTTTTTTAGAACATTACTGACTCAATGAAGCACAGTTACCGCATCCTTAAGGCGCCCGGCGCGGTGCTTCACCATCGCAGAAATGTGGGCGCTCTCTTCGACCAGGTCGGCGTTTTTCTGCGTGATGCTGTCGAGTTCGGCCACCGCGCGGGTCAACTCTGACAGTCCGGTTGCCTGCTCGGAGGTCGCGTGGCTGATCTGGGCGATAAGCTGCGTCACGTTTTTCACCTGCTCGACAATATCATCCATCGTGCGGCCTGCGGCGTGAACCTGCTCAGAGCCGGACTGCACCTTGCTGGCGCTGGCATCAATGAGTTTACGAATATCATTGGCGGCACTGGCGCTGCGGCTGGCGAGATGGCGCACTTCCCCCGCGACCACGGCAAAACCTTTTCCCTGCTCTCCTGCCCTTGCCGCTTCAACCGCCGCGTTCAGCGCCAGAATATTGGTCTGGAAAGCGATATCGTTAATCAGGGAGGTAATCGAGCCAATTCGCTGCGTGCTGTCGGCAATGTCATCCATGGTTTTGACAACGGTCTGCATCGCGTTGCCCCCTTTCGTCGCCGCGCTGCTCGCGGCCACGGAGAGTTTATCCACCTCGGCGGCGGTTTCAGAGTTACTCTGAACGGAAGCGGCCATCTGGTTCATTGTCGCGACGGTCTGCTGCACGTTCGCCACGGTCTGACGCGTGCGATCGTTCAGGTCTTCATTTCCCTGCGCCAGCCTGTCGCTGCCGTCACGGACGCTCACCACCTGGCTCGACACGTCATTGATTAACCAGCGACACATCAGGCCCAGCTGCCCTACAGCGCGCAGCGTCAGCCCCAGCTCATCGCTGCGGTTCAGATGCTGCACGCTGTTGCGCTCACCGGTTGCGACCTTCAGGGCCTGTCGCGCCACATTCTCTACCGGGCGGACAATCTGCTGCTCAAACAGCAGTGTCCCCAGCAGCATGACCAGAGCGGCTGCGGCGAGCGGCATCCACCCGGCGGAGGTCGCGATCAGCGTGGCGGCGAGAACGGCAAAAAGCGCCGCCATCACGCTGCGCACGCGCCAGCGCAGCGGCATAGCCGGCAGTTTGCCCAGCCAGCCTTTTCCAACCACCAGCCCTTTATGAATACGTTTCTTACAGCTTCCGTCGTTCAGCGCCCGGTAGAGCGGCTCCACGGCGGCAATCTCTTCCGCTGTGGCTTTGGTGCGAATGGACATATAGCCCGTCACCAGCCCCTGGCGCACCATCGGCACCGCATTCGCACGCACCCAGTAGTGGTCACCGTTTTTGCGCCGGTTTTTGACAATTCCGCTCCACGGCTCGCCCTGCTGCAGCGTGTACCACATATCGGCAAACGCGGCTTTTGGCATATCGGGGTGGCGCACCATATTGTGCAGCTGGCCCGTCAGCTCATCGAGCTGGTAGCCGCTCACCTGCACAAAGGTGTCGTTGGCGTGTGTGATGTAGCTGTGGACGTCTGTGGTAGACATTAAGGTGGTGTCATCGTCCAGAGGATATTCATTCTGGGTGACATAGGTTGGAGAGGACATCGTGGGCATCCCTTGCAGGTTATTTGAATGTTAATTTTGTGGGTCAATGTTTTTTCGGCGGTAAACAATTTATCTTTAGTTGTTAAACTTGATGAAGATCGCAGATTTGACTTAAACCATACTTTTTGTACGATTTTATAATTCATTGATTTCAAATACTTTCGAAAAGAAATTACCTATAAAGCATGACCAGTTAATGCCCACTTAAGTTGCAGCCAATGCACTTCTTTAGTGCAGATGCGCTTTTCCGGCCTCATTTACCCTTTTTGTCCTGTACCGCTAAATCCCGTTTCGGTTTCTCCGGCATGATTAAATATTGTGCAACATTATTTTAACCTGGCGTTTATCCCGATTTTCGTTAAGTCATCTGAAGTGGCGTAATCCCTGCAATACTTAAACCAGTATCATGTGATACGCGATCCCCGGGAGCACATTTTGAACAGGTTACCTTCCAGCGCCTCGGCTCTTGCCTGTACCGCGCACGCACTGAATCTCATTGAGAAGCGAACGCTCGATCATGAGGAGATGAAACAACTTAACCGAGAGGTCATCGATTACTTTAAAGAGCACGTCAATCCAGGTTTTCTGGAGTATCGCAAATCTGTTACCGCCGGCGGGGATTACGGAGCCGTAGAGTGGCAAGCGGGGAGTCTTAACACGCTTGTCGACACCCAGGGACAGGAGTTTATCGATTGCCTTGGTGGTTTTGGTATCTTCAACGTGGGGCACCGTAATCCAGTTGTGGTTTCCGCCGTACAGAATCAACTTGCGAAACAACCTCTCCATAGCCAGGAACTGCTCGACCCGCTTCGCGCCATGCTCGCGAAAACGCTGGCGGCCTTAACGCCCGGCAAACTGAAGTACAGCTTCTTTAGCAACAGCGGCACGGAATCGGTCGAAGCGGCGATTAAACTCGCCAAAGCGTACCAGTCGCCGCGCGGGAAATTCACCTTTATCGCCACCAGCGGCGCGTTCCACGGTAAATCTCTGGGCGCACTGTCTGCTACCGCCAAATCCACCTTCCGCAAACCGTTTATGCCGCTGCTGCCGGGCTTCCGCCACGTGCCGTTTGGCGACATTAACGCCATGCGCACCGTGCTGAGCGAATGCCGTAAAACCGGCGATGACGTGGCGGCGGTGATCCTGGAGCCGATTCAGGGTGAAGGCGGCGTGATCCTCCCTCCGCAAGGCTATCTGCCCGCCGTGCGTCAGCTGTGCGATGAGTTTGGCGCGCTGCTGATCCTCGACGAAGTCCAGACCGGGATGGGGCGCACCGGCAAGATGTTTGCCTGCGAGCACGAAAACGTTCAGCCGGACATCCTGTGCCTGGCGAAAGCGCTCGGCGGCGGCGTGATGCCGATTGGTGCGACGGTTGCGACTGAAGAGGTCTTCTCGGTGCTGTTCGACAACCCGTTCCTGCATACCACTACCTTTGGCGGTAACCCGCTGGCCTGTGCGGCCGCGCTGGCAACCATCAACGTGCTGCTGGAGCAAAACCTGCCCGCGCAGGCGGAGCAGAAAGGTGACATGCTGCTGGACGGCTTCCGTCAGCTAGGCCGGGAGTATCCGGACCTGGTGCAGGACGCGCGTGGGAAAGGGATGCTGATGGCGATTGAGTTTGTCGATAACGAAATCGGCTATAGCTTCGCGAGCGAGATGTTCCGCCAGCGGGTGCTGGTGGCCGGCACGCTCAACAACTCGAAAACCATCCGAATAGAACCGCCGCTGACGCTGACGATTGAGCAGTGCGAGCAGGTGCTGAAGGCAGCGCGTAAAGCGCTGGCAGCGCTGCGGGTGAGCGTGGAAGAGGCGTAATTCCTCGCGGTCATGAAAAAAGCCGGGTGGCGATAACGCTTACCCGGCCTACATAATCAACACAACCTCTTACCCGTACAGCTACTCCGGCAACAGCCCAACAAAACTGCGTTTCTTGCGCGGCTCCGACATCAGCTCCTCGAGCTTATCCACGCACGCCTGGTAGTGCGGGGTTTGCTTATGCGCCAGCACCGCCTCCTCGTCTTTATAGGCCTCGTAGATAAAGAACCGGGTTTTCACGCGCGGGTCCTGCAATACGTCAAAACGCAGGTTTCCCGGCTCCTTGATTGCCCCCTCGTGGTTGGCGCGAAACACCTCCAGAAACTCGTCCACCCGCTCGGGCTTGATGTTGATCTCCACCAGCGTCACGTTCATTTTGCTTCTCCCTGTTTCTCTTCCTGCCAGAACTGGAACGCATCGCGAGCGTTCCAGTTCTCATGAACCACTTTTTTCACCGCCTTCAGCATGGCTAGCGGCGCGCTGGACTGGAAGATATTGCGCCCCATGTCCACGCCGGACGCGCCCTGGTCGATCGCCCGCCAGCACATCTCCAGCGCCTCGTGCTCCGGCAGCTTTTTGCCCCCGGCGATCACAATCGGCACCGGGCAGCTGGCGGTCACTTTTTCAAAGCCCTCGTCCACGTAGTAGGTTTTGACGAACTGCGCGCCCATTTCGGCGGCGATGCGGCTGGCCAGCGAGAAATAGCGCGCGTCCCGCACCATCTCTTTACCGACGCCCGTCACCGCCAGCGTCGGCATGCCGTAGCGCGCGCCCGCATCGACAAGCTTGATGATATTGTTGATCGACTGGTGTTCAAACTCGCTGCCGATATACACCTGCGCCGCCACCGCGCAGACGTTCAGGCGCAGCGCGTCTTCCATCGCCACCGCCACGCACTCGTTCGACAGCTCGCCCAGAATCGAGTTACCGCCGGAGGCGCGCAGCACCACCGGTTTGTTCGTCGCGGCTGGCACCTGGCTCCTGAGGATGCCGCGGGTGCACATCAGCACGTCGGTTTCGCCAAACAGCGGCGCGATGGAGAGATCGATGCGCTCAAGGCCGGTGGTCGGCCCCTGAAAGTAGCCGTGGTCAAAGGCCAGCATCACCGTGCGGTTGCTCTGCGGATTGAAGATGCGCGAAAGCCTGGACTGCATGCCCCAGTCCAGCGAGCCGCAGCCCTTCAGGGTGTAAGGCACATTCTTCTGCGGCGTGCCGATGCCAAAATCCTTGCCGTCTTTGATGTCGTCTAAATCAGCCATTTGCTCCCCCGTCAGAAATCGTATTTGCTGATGTTCTCTTTGGTGAACACCACCCGCTCCGGCAGCAGCACGATGCCGTTGCCCTTCGCCTCATACTGGTAGCCCTGCACGCTGTTCGGCTCGACCTTCAGCGCGCCGATGTCTTTTACGTCCACGCTGTCGCCGACGTTAAGATCGCCTTTTTTCAGCAGGCGATCGGCGACATTGACCGCAATTTTGCCCTGTTGTACGACATCCCACAGGCCGAATGCTTTTACCGTGCCGCGCTCAACGTACGGACGCATCACGTTCGGCGTGCTGAAGCCGACAATCGCCACCCCTTCGCGCTTCAGGTTTTCCGCCGCCTGCGCCGCGGCTGGCAGCGCGTTGGCGTCCGGGGCGATGATTGCATCCAGATCCGGATATGCTTTTAAGATCCCTTCGGCGGTCTGGAGGGATTTGGTGGCGTCGTTATAGCCAAACTGGGTGGTCACGACCTGCCACTGGGGGTGATCTTTCTCGATTTTGGCCTTCGCCTCTTTCACCCACTGGTTCTGGTCGGTGACGGTCGGGCTTGAGTAGAAGAACGCCACTTTAGCGTTCGGTTTGGTGACCTGCTTGCCCGCCATCTCCACCAGCAGGCCACCGAGCTGTTCCGGCGTCCCCTGGTTGATGTAGATGCTGCGGCACTCCGGTTTGGTGTCCGAATCCCAGGTCAGGACCTTGACGCCGCGCTGCATCGCGCGCTTGAGCGCCGGGCAGAGGCCGTCCGGCGACACGGCGGAGACGATAATGGCGTTATAGCCCTGGTTGACGAAGTTATTGATGAGCTGCACCTGGCCGGAGACGCTCGGCTCGGTCGGACCGTCGTAGGTTACGTCCACGTCGAGATCTTTCCCCGCCTCTTTCGCGCCGTTGCCGCCGCTGGTGAAGAACCCCACGCCCACCAGCTTCGGGATAAAGGCAATGCGGTCCGCCGCCTGCGCCGAGGCGAAGCTGAGGGCCATTGCCAGGACTATCAGTTTTGTTTTCATCTTACGCTCCGGATAGTTTTCTAAAGAGAGAACGCACCCATTCGCGGTGCAGACTCAGCGAACGTCCCACCACCACCACAACCAGCAGCGCCCCTGACAGCGCGCTCGACACCTGGTTAGGGATGCCGACCATCTGTAAACCCTGCTGCAGGTAGCCCACCAGCAGCGCCGCCAGCGCCGTACCGACAACCGAACCTGACCCGCCGTAGATATTGGCCCCGCCCAGCACGGCGGCGGTGAGTGCGGGCATCAGCAAATCGCGCCCCAGATCCGAACGCGCGGAGCCGAAATAGGAGACCATCACCAGCGCGGCAATCGCCGAGGCCACGCCCACCAGCCCGTACAGCGCGTAGGGCATGCCGTTCACCGACAGCGCCGCATAGCGCGCCGCGCGCGGGTTTTGCCCGATCAAAAACAGGTGACGGCCAAAGCGCCCGCGGTGGGTAATCAGCCAGAAGAAAACGGTAATCACCGCGAACAGCACCAGCGGGATCGGCAGACCCAGCACCGTGAGGTTAGCGAACGCCGTGAAGCCGTCCGGGAAGCCGCCGATGCCCTCGTAGCCCGTCGCGCCCGCCATGCCGGAGAGCAGCAGCGCGCCGCCGCCGTAGAGGTAGAGCGTGCCGAGGGTGATCACCAGCGGGCTGATGCCGGTGTAGTGAATCAGCGCGGCATTAAGTAATCCGCACAGCAGGCCGAGCAGCAGCGTCAGCGGAACGGCGACCGCCATCGGCCACCCCGCCTGCATCATCACGCCCAGCGCGATGGCGCACAGGCCGATGGTCGAGCCGAGGGAGATATCGATCCCGCCGCTAATAATCACCAGCGTGAGCGGCAGCGCCACAATGCCGATGCAGATAAAGTCGCTGGTGCTGAACAGCAGCATGTTGATGTCGAGCATGCGCGGGTTGATGGCGCCAAAGAGCAGGATCTCCAGCACCAGCAAAATCAGCAGCGCGCTTTCCCAGTTAAGCCTCATTTACGCCACCTCTTTTTTGCGTTTGGGAAACGGGGTGACGTGCTTTCCCCCTCTGTTACCCGGCTGGAAGCGACCGTACTTCAGCGCCCGCTGATGACGTGCCAGCGCCTGGCGCAGGCGCCCGTCGAGCACCAAAACGCCCAGCAGCACCAGCCCGGCGATAAAGTCGTTCCACCACGCCGGGAGCCTGAACAGCACCAGCACGGTGTCGATTTGGGTCAGGAAGAAGGCGCCGAGTAGCGCGCCAACCAGCGTGCCCGTGCCGCCCAGCAGCGAAATCCCCCCGAGCACGCAGGCGGCGATGGCCTTCATCTCCAGCCCGCTGCCGGTCTGGTTGGGCACAAAACCAATCTGCGCGGCAAAGACGATCCCTGCGCAGGCCGCCAGCATGCCGTTCAGGGTAAAGGCGAGCATTCGCGTGCGGTTCACCGCCCCGCCCAGCTGGCGCGCGGCGGCGAGGTTATCCCCCACCGCGTAGAAATCACGCCCGAACGCGGTGCGCGAGAGCGTCCACGCGCCTGTGACCGCGACGATCAACACCAGCATGCCGAGCGGCGAAATGCCGATGGCGGCAGGCTCAGAGAGGGATTTCAGCCCGGGCGGCAGCCCCTCAATCCACTTTCCGCCGGTCCAGAGCAGCATCGCCCCGCGGTACAGCCCCAGCGTGCCGAGGGTGGCGACAATCGCCGGAATGCGCAGCCCCACCACCAGAAACCCGTTGAACACCCCGGCCAAAGCGCCAATAGACAGCGCGAAGAGAATGGAAACCGAAAGGCTGTAGCCGCTGTTCAGCGCCACGCCGACGGCGATGGCAGACAGCCCGACGATGGAGCCGACGGACACGTCGATATTGCGGGTCAGCATCACCAGCGCCGCGCCGATGGCCAGCAGGATCAGGATCTGCGAGCTGGCGAAGATCATCCCCAGCGTCTGCAGGCTGAAGTAGGACGGGTTCAGCGCCACCAGCACGGCGAACAGCGCCAGAATGGCGAGAAACGCGCTCAGCTCGCGGTTTTTGAGTAAGGTCTTCATGA
The DNA here is from genome assembly GCF_003144775.1 of Enterobacter sp. CGMCC 5087. NCBI lineage: Bacteria > Pseudomonadati > Pseudomonadota > Gammaproteobacteria > Enterobacterales > Enterobacteriaceae > Enterobacter > Enterobacter sp. CGMCC 5087. The sequence goes on from NZ_QFXN01000206.1 coordinate 67,198, forward strand.
TTGCCCTCCAAACGCCAGCGCCATCATCCTGTCGAGGCTGACGGCGTGGCGCGACAGCTCGCCGCTGAGCACGCCCTGATGCATCACCAGCACCCGGTCCGCGAGCCCCGGAAACTCGTCAAGATCGCTTGAGATCATCAGCACCGCCACGTTCTGCGCCGCCACGCTTTTTATCAGCTGGTAGATATCGGCGCGCGCCGAGACGTCCACCCCGCGCGTCGGTTCATCGACGATCAGCAGCAGCGGATTGGCCTCCAGGCAGCGCGCCAGCAGCACCTTCTGCTGGTTGCCGCCGGAGAGCGTGCGCACGGTTTGATCCGCATGGTTGAGCTTGATCCCCAGCGCCCGGTGATAGCGCTCCACCACCGCCGACTCCCGCTTGCGCCGCTGCCAAATCGACGGCTCGTTCAGCGCCACCGTGTTCCAGCGGATCGGCGCATCGAGGAACAGACCGGACACCTGCCTGTCTTCCGGCAGGTAGACCAGCCCTTTTTCCAGGCGCGAACTTACCGGATCGTCGGTGATCTCCTGGTTTTCCAGCCAGACGCGCCCACCGCGTACCGGCCGCAGGCCGTAGAGCGTTTCCGCAAACTCGGTGCGCCCGGATCCCACCAGCCCGGCCAGGCCGACGATCTCTCCGGCGTAGATCTCAAGGCTGAGATCGATAAACCCTTCCCCGGTGAGATCGTCAACGCGCAGCACTGGGAAATCCTGCGGCTGGGTGCGGCGGTTGCCCGGCAGCGCCAGCCACAGCTTTTGCGTATCGCTCAGGGATTTCTCCCGGCTCACCGGCGTCATGGCGGCGATCAGGGCGTTATCGTCGAACTGGGCGGTTTCCCCGCTCAGCACCACCGCGCCGTCGCGCATCACCGAGACGTGGCTCGAAAGCATGCGAATTTCCGGCAGCTTGTGCGAGATAAAGACAATCCCGACGCCAAGCGCCTGCAGGGCGCGGATCTGGCGGAACAGCCGCTCGGTTTCGCCGGGCGTGAGGGAGGCCGTGGGTTCGTCGAGGATCAGGATCCTCGCGTTGCGCATCAGACCGCGCAGGATCTCCACCATCTGCTGGTCCGCCACCTCCAGGGTGCTGGCGGCGGCGTCGAGGTTAAGCAGGCACTGGAGCTGCTGGAGCTTCTCCGCCAGCCGCTTTTCCCGATCGCGTTCGCGCGGCAGGCGGAACAGGATGTTTTCCCGCACCGTCAGGTTGGGGAACAGCAGCGGCTCCTGCGGCACCAGATAAATGCCTAACCCGTGCGCCTGAGCGGGCGTGAGCCGCGCATATGACTGCCCCTCGACAGAAAGTTCACCGCTGTCCGGCGTTTCCACCCCGGCGATGATCTTCATCAGCGTCGATTTTCCCGCGCCGTTTCCGCCCATCAGGGCGTGCACCTGGCCCGCAAGCAGCGTGAAATCTATGCCTTTTAAGACCGGCACGCCTGAGAACTGCTTGCTGATATTCCGCGCGTCGAGAAGTGAGGTCATCATCGCTCCGCTATTGAACAAATGATTTTTAGATTTAATAATGTTCAAAAGCGTAGACGGTGAACTATATTTACAACCGTGCAGGGATCACAGTTTTATCGATTGAGATTCAGATAAAGCAGAAACGATCGAAAAGATCCGTTTTGTCGCGTGGCTCACACTTTCCCTTCGCGCCATCACGAACATATGATCTAAATTTTTATAAGAGTTCAACTATGAGCGATAAACGCACTGCGGAAGAAGGACGGTTTGCCGGGCTGGCACTGGCGGAAGAGGAACTCGTGGCGCGCGTGGCCTGGTGCTACTACCACGACGGATTAACCCAGAACGACATCGGCGAGCGGCTCGGGCTACCGCGCCTGAAGATCTCCCGCCTGCTGGAAAAAGGCCGTCAGTCCGGGGTGATCCGCGTGCAGATCAACTCCCGCTACGAGGGCTGCCTGGCGCTGGAGACCGAGCTACAGCAGCGCTTCGGCCTGAAGCTGGTGCGCGTGATGCCCGCGTTGAATACGCCGCCGATGAACGTGCGGCTGGGCATTGGCGCGGCGCAGTCGCTGATGGGCGTACTGGAGCCCGGCCAGCTTCTGGCGGTGGGGTTTGGTGAAACCACCATGAGCTGCCTGCAGCACCTGAGCGGTTTTATCAGCTCGCAGCAGATCCGCCTGGTGACGCTCTCCGGCGGCGTCGGGCCGTATATGACCGGTATCGGCCAGCTGGACGCGGCCTGCAGCGTCAGCATGATCCCCGCCCCGCTTCGCGTGTCATCCGCAGAGGTTGCCGGGATCTTAAAACGCGAGACCAGCGTGCGGGACGTGATCCTCGCCGCGACCGCCGCCGACGTGGCAGTGGTCGGCATTGGTTCAGTGAACCAGCGCCGTGACGCCACGATACTGCGATCCGGCTATATCAGCGAAGGTGAACAGCTGATGTACGCCCGCAAAGGCGCGGTCGGCGACATTCTCGGCTATTTCCTCAATGCCGAAGGCGAGTGCGTTGAGGAGCTGGAGATCCACAAAGAACTGCTGGGCGTCACGCTCGATGAACTGGCGCAGCTGCCCACCATCGTTGGCGTGGCCGGAGGGGAAGAGAAAGCCGATGCGATTTATGCCGCACTGAAGGGTCGCCGTATCAATGGCCTGGTGACGGAGGAGACGACAGCCCGCGCGGTGCTGGCCCTGACGTAACGGGCAGGCCCTGCGCTAACAACGAGGCAAGCTCATGAGTTACCTTTTAGCGTTAGATGCAGGGACAGGCAGCGTTCGCGCCGTTATTTTCGATTTACAGGGCAACCAGATTGCCGTCGGCCAGGCCGAGTGGAAGCACCTGAGCGTGGAGAACGTGCCGGGATCGATGGAGTTCGACCTCGAGACCAACTGGCTGCTGGCCTGCCGGTGCATTCATCAGGCGCTGGAACGTGCGCGCCTGAGCGCGGCGGATATTCAGTCCGTCGCCTGCTGCTCGATGCGCGAAGGGATCGTGCTGTACGACCGCAACGGCGAGGCCATCTGGGCCTGCGCCAACGTCGACGCCCGCGCCAGCCGCGAGGTGGCCGAACTCAAAGAGATCCACGAAGACTGTTTTGAATCCGAGGTGTATGAGGTTTCAGGCCAGACGCTGGCGCTGAGCGCCATGCCGCGCCTGCTGTGGCTGGCGCACCATCGCCCGGATATTTACCGCAAGGCCGCGACCATCACCATGATCAGCGACTGGCTGGCGGCGAAGCTCTCCGGCGAGCTGGCGGTCGACCCGTCTAACGCGGGCACCACCGGCATGCTGGATCTCTTCTCTCGCGACTGGCGTCCGGCGCTGCTCGACATGGCCGGGCTGCGCGCCGATATCCTCTCCCCGGTGAAAGAGACCGGTACCGTGCTGGGCGCGATTACCAAAGAGGCCGCGCAGCAGAGCGGCCTGCGCGAAGGCACCCCGGTGGTGATGGGCGGCGGCGACGTGCAGCTGGGCTGTCTGGGGCTGGGCGTGGTCCGCGCGGGCCAGACGGCGGTACTGGGCGGTACCTTCTGGCAGCAGGTGGTCAATCTGCCGCAGGTGCGCACCGACCCCGACATGAACATCCGCGTGAACCCGCACGTTATTCCCGGTATGGCGCAGGCGGAGTCGATCAGCTTCTTCACCGGGCTGACCATGCGCTGGTTCCGCGACGCCTTCTGCGCCGAGGAAAAGCTGATTGCCGAGCGAATGGGGATGGACACCTATTCCCTGCTGGAAGAGATGGCCAGCCGCGTGCCGGCGGGTTCGCACGGGGTGATGCCGATCTTCTCCGACGCGATGCATTTCAAGCAGTGGTACCACGCCGCGCCGTCGTTTATTAACCTCTCCATCGACCCGGAAAAGTGCAACAAAGCGACGCTGTTCCGCGCCCTGGAGGAGAACGCGGCGATTGTCTCGGCCTGCAACCTGGCGCAGATCTCGCGCTTCTCCGGCGTGACGTTTGAAAGCCTGGTGTTTGCGGGCGGCGGGGCTAAGGGCGCCCTGTGGAGTCAGATTTTAAGCGACGTCACCGGGCTGCCGGTGCGCGTGCCGGAAGTGAAAGAGGCAACGGCGCTCGGCTGCGCGATTGCCGCCGGCGCGGGCGCGGGGCTGTTTGCCGATATGGCCTCGACGGGCGAGCGGCTGGTGAAGTGGAGCCGCGAGTTCACGCCGAACCCGCAGCACCGCGAGCTGTACGACGGCATGATGCAGAAATGGCAGGCAGTGTACGCCGATCAGCTGGGGCTGGTAGACAGCGGGCTGACGACGTCGATGTGGCAGGCGCCGGGGCTAGTGCGGACATCCCCCTCACCCCGGCCCTCTCCCTAAGGGAGAGGGAGATTACGTCCCCTCTCCCCGTGGGAGAGGGTTAGGGTGAGGGCATCAGGCCACACCAATATTTGAATCCCATCACAATCACTGCATTCGCCTTTTCCCTTTTACTCCCCGCTGGCTAAATTAGTAACTCATCCGACCACATAACAATAATTTTACACTGGAAGAGACTATGAGCCGCTACCCGTCGTTATTCGCCCCCCTCGATCTGGGGTTCACCACACTCAAAAACCGCGTGTTGATGGGCTCGATGCACACCGGGCTGGAGGAGCATCCGGACGGGGCCGAGCGTCTGGCAGCCTTCTATGCCGAGCGCGCCCGCCACGGGGTAGCGCTGATTGTCACTGGCGGCGTGGCCCCTGCCCCTTCCGGCGTGGGCATGGAGGGCGGCGCGGTCCTGAACGATGCGTCACAGCTGCCGCACCACCGCATTGTGACCGACGCGGTCCACCGCGAGGGCGGTAAAATCGCTCTGCAAATCCTGCACACCGGACGCTACAGCTATCAGCCGAACCTGGTCGCGCCGTCGGCCATTCAGGCGCCAATCAACCGCTTTAAACCTCACGCCCTCAGCCACGATGAGATCCTGGCGCTGATCGACGACTTTGCCCGCTGCGCGGCGCTGGCCCGCGAGGCGGGCTACGACGGCGTTGAGGTGATGGGCTCAGAAGGCTATCTGATTAACGAGTTCCTCGCGGCCCGCACCAACCAGCGCGACGACGAATGGGGCGGCGACTATGCCCGCCGGATGCGCTTTGCCGTGGAGGTGGTGCGCGCGGTGCGCGAACGTGCGGGCGCAGACTTTATTATCGTCTTCCGCCTGTCGATGCTCGACCTGGTGGAAGGCGGCGGCACGTTCGACGAAACCGTGCAGCTGGCGCAGGCGATTGAAGCCGCAGGTGCCACGATTATCAACACCGGCATCGGCTGGCACGAGGCGCGCATACCGACTATCGCCACGCCGGTGCCGCGCGCGGCGTTCAGCTGGGTAACGCGCAGGCTGAAGGGCAAAGTCTCTGTTCCACTGGTCACCACCAACCGCATTAACGATCCGCAGGTGGCGGACGATGTGATTTCGCGCGGCGACGCCGATATGGTGTCGATGGCGCGCCCGTTCCTGGCGGATGCCGAACTGCTCTCCAAAGCGCAAAGCGGCCGTGCGGATGAGATCAACACGTGCATCGGCTGTAACCAGGCCTGTCTGGATCAGATCTTCGTCGGCAAGGTCACCTCTTGCCTGGTTAACCCGCGCGCCTGCCATGAAACCAAAATGCCGATCGTTCCGGCGGTCAGTAAAAAACGCCTGGCCGTGGTGGGCGCAGGCCCGGCGGGACTGGCGTTTGCGGTGAATGCCGCCAGGCGCGGGCACAGCGTGACGCTGTTTGATGCGCTGGCGGAGATTGGCGGACAGTTTAATATCGCCAAACAGATCCCCGGCAAAGAGGAGTTCTATGAAACCCTGCGCTACTACCGCCGGATGATCGACCTGACGGGCGTCGAGCTGCGGCTTAACCAGTTTGTCAGCGCGGCGGATCTGATCGGTTTCGACGAGGTGATCCTGGCGAGCGGGATCGTACCGCGCACGCCTGCGATCGAGGGTATCGATCATCCGAAGGTGTTGAGCTATCTGGATGTATTGCGTGACAAAACGCCGGTTGGCGAGAAGGTGGCGATTATCGGCTGCGGCGGGATCGGCTTTGATACCGCCATGTACTTAAGCCAGCCGGGCGAGGCTACCAGCCAGAACATTGCCGAGTTTTGCGTGGAATGGGGTATCGACACCAGCCTGAACCAGTCCGGCGGGCTACGCCCGGAAGGGCCGCAGCTGCCGAAAAGCCCGCGCCAGATCGTGATGCTGCAGCGTAAGGCCAGCAAGCCGGGCGAAGGGCTGGGCAAAACCACGGGATGGATCCACCGCGCCACCCTGCTCTCTCGCGGGGTGAAGATGATCCCTGCGGTCAGCTACCAGAAGATCGACGACGAGGGTCTGCACGTCACGATCGGCGGCGAGCCGCAGCTGCTGCGCGTGGATCATGTGATTTTATGCGCCGGGCAGGAGCCGAAGCGCGATCTGGCCGATCCGCTGCGCGAAGCCGGTAAAACGGTGCATTTGATCGGCGGGGGCG
>NZ_QFXN01000207.1:0-66728 GCF_003144775.1 Enterobacter sp. CGMCC 5087
ACGCGCGGCGGGCAATTGCGCAGGGCACCCAGCTTGCACTGGTTATTTAACGACGACGTCCCAGCTTCACCGCCTTCAGCACCACGAACTTATTGTTCGTCGCAATGGTGACGCAGTTGCCGAAAATCTTCTTCAGCTTGTGGAAGTAGTCCAGGTGGCGGTTCGCCACGATGTATAGCTCGCCGTTGATTTTCAGGCAGCGGCGCGCGTGGTGGAACATCTCCCACGCGACGTTATCCGTCAGGGCGTGCTTCTGGTGGAACGGCGGGTTGCAGAACACGGCGTTGAAGCGGAACGGCTCTACGCCGGACAGCGCGTTGTTGATCATAAACTCGCAGCGGTCCAGCGCTTCCGGCATGTTGGTTTCCACGTTCAGACGGCTGGAGGCCACCGCCATCGGCGATTCGTCGCTGAACACCACGCTGGCGTCCGGGTTCTTCGCCAACAGCGTCAGGCCAATCACGCCGTTACCGCAGCCCAGATCGACAATCTCACCTTCCAGATTTTCCGGCAGATGTTCCATAAAGAAACGCGCGCCGATATCCAGCCCGGTGCGGGAGAAGACGTTCGCGTGGTTGTGGATGGTCCAGTCGGTCCCTTCCAGCTTCCAGCTCAGGGTCTCCGGCGCGTCGGTCAGCTCCGGTGCGCTGAAGGTACAGTTGATCAGGCGCGCTTTTTTCCAGGCCAGCGTCGTGGTGGTCGGGCCGAGGACCTTCTCGAACAGCTCGAGCGTCGAGGTGTGAATATCGCGCGCTTTGGCTCCCGCGATAATGCGCGTTTCCGGCGTCACGACCTTACGCAGCGCGCGCAGCTGTTGCTCCAGCAGCGCCATGGTTTTTGGCACTTTGATCAGCACCACGCCCGGCGCCTGCGGGTAGTCCGCGGTGCTGTCGAGGAACTTCACGCTGGATTCTTCGATGTCGTTATGGCGCAGGTTTTCACGCGTCGCCAGCTCGCTCAGGTAGGAATCGCCGATGCTGTAAGGCGTGTGCTCCGCCAGGGCGCAGCCCAGCGCGCCAAAGGCGTCATTCAGGATCAAAACCGGGCCGCGGATTTCAGTCTCATCCAACTGCTGCAGCAGATATTCATCCGCCGCTTCCCACGCCTGAAGCGGGTTAACGTCATCCGTTTCCGGGAAACGTTTAAGGTTGAGTGAACGGAAACCGTTGTCTAAGTGGCTCATCGGCCCTCCTGAATGGTAAAATTTGGCGTATCCCTGAAAAGGGTGCGTGAGTATACCCGTTTTATTGTCGATTTGGGGCGTTGATGAACCAACTTACTTATCTCCAGGGCTATCCGGAGCATTTACTGACTCAGGTTCGCAGCCTGATTGCCGAGCAGAAGCTCGGCGCGGTGCTGGAAAAACGCTATCCCGGCACCCACGATTTCGCGACCGATAAGGCCCTCTGGCAGTATACGCAGGATCTGAAAAGCCGGTATCTGAGGAGCGCGCCGCCGATCAACAAGGTAATGTATGACAACAAGATCCACGTGCTGAAAAACGCGCTCGGCCTGCACACCGCCGTCTCCCGCGTACAGGGCGGCAAGCTGAAGGCGAAGGCCGAAATCCGCGTCGCGACGGTTTTCCGTAACGCGCCGGAAGCCTTTCTGCGGATGATCGTCGTCCACGAGCTGGCGCACCTGAAGGAGAAAGAGCACGACAAAGCGTTCTATTCCCTGTGCTGCCACATGGAGCCGCAGTACCACCAGCTGGAGTTTGATACCCGGCTGTGGCTTACGCATTTATCGTTAAATGGTAATGCGGAATAGCGCACGCGAATTGTCATGATGACGTGCTACAGTGGCTAAAGGTTCCCCGCTACGGAGTACGTAAACGTTTATGATACGTTTCGCAGTCATTGGAACGAACTGGATCACGCGCCAGTTCGTCGACGCCGCCCACGAAACCGGCAAACTGAAACTTACCGCAGTCTATTCCCGCAGCCTTGAGCAGGCGCAGAGTTTTGCCAACGATTACCTCGTTGAGCATCTCTTCACCTCGCTTGATGACATGGCGCAAAGCGACGCCATTGACGCGGTGTATATCGCCAGCCCGAACTCCCTGCACTTCCCGCAAACGAAGCTGTTCCTCAGCCACAAAAAACATGTGATTTGCGAGAAGCCGCTGGCGTCAAATATTGAGGAAGTGGAAGCGGCCATTGCGCTTGCCCGCGAAAACCAGGTGGTGCTGTTCGAAGCCTTCAAAACCGCCAGCCTGCCGAATTTCCTGCTGCTGCAGCAGTCCCTGCCGAAAATTGGCAAGGTGCGTAAAGCCTTTATCAACTACTGCCAGTACTCGTCGCGCTACCAGCGCTATCTCGACGGCGAGAACCCGAACACCTTTAATCCGGCCTTCTCTAACGGCTCGATTATGGACATAGGTTTCTACTGCCTGGCCTCTGCCGTGGCCCTGTGGGGCGAGCCGCATGGCGTGACGGCCACCGCCAGCCTGCTGGAGAGCGGCGTGGATGCGCACGGTGTAGTGGTGCTGGATTACGGTGATTTCAGCGTCACGCTGCAGCACTCCAAGGTGAGCGATTCCGCGCTGCCGAGCGAAATTCAGGGCGAAGCGGGCTCGCTGGTTATCGAGAAGATCTCCGAATGCCAGAAGGTGAGCTTTGTGCCGCGCGGCGGCAAAGCGCAGGAGCTGACGCAGCCTCAGCATATTAACACTATGCTCTATGAGGCAGAGGTCTTCGCCCGTCTGGTGGAAGACAACGAAGTGAATCACCCAGGCCTTGCGGTGAGCCGCACCACGGCGAAGCTGCAGACGGAGATCCGCCGTCAGACAGGCGTGGTGTTCCCGGCTGACGGCGTGAGCGCGGAAGCTATCGCGTAAAGCTGTGTAATGAAACGGCGCAGACCATTGACGAAACCAATGGTCTGACATATTTTGTTACCTGCAAAGGGGAGTAACTTCTTCGTCGGTGGATCGTCATTACGATGCGTTAAACACGCATCCGGTCGCCGGGCAACCTTCGTGGTTGTAAGTGAGACCTTGCCGGAAGGCGAGGTCTATGCATAAAAAGCTAACGGCTATCGTCTTCTGACCATGGCCGTTTTTGTTTTTTATGTGTAAGGAAAATAGTATGCATTCTGTCGGCACTCCAATGTTGTGGGGCGGATTCGCGGTTGTCGTGCTCATCATGCTGGCGATCGACCTCTTTTTGCAGGGGCGTCGCGGCGCGCACGGCATGACCATGAAACAGGCCGCCGCCTGGTCGCTGGTGTGGGTCACCCTCTCCCTGCTTTTCTGTGCCGCCTTCTGGTGGTATCTGGCCTCGACCGAAGGCCGCGCGGTGGCCGATCCTCAGGCACTCGCCTTCCTCACCGGCTATCTGATTGAAAAAGCCCTGGCGGTGGATAACGTCTTCGTCTGGCTGATGCTGTTCAGCTATTTCGCCGTGCCTGCGGCCCTGCAGCGACGCGTGCTGGTCTACGGCGTGCTGGGCGCGATTATCCTGCGTACCATCATGATCTTCGCCGGCAGCTGGCTGATTACCCAGTTCGAATGGCTGCTGTACGTCTTCGGCGCGTTTCTGCTGTTCACCGGGGTCAAAATGGCGCTGGCGAAAGAGGACGGCTCCGCGATTGGCGATCGCCCGCTGGTGAAGTGGATCCGTGGACACCTGCGCATGACCGACAAGATCGAGAGCGAGCACTTCTTCGTGCGCAAGAACGGCCTGCTGTTTGCCACCCCGCTGCTGCTGGTGCTGATTCTGGTTGAGCTGAGCGACGTGATTTTCGCGGTGGACAGCATTCCGGCGATCTTCGCGGTGACCACCGACCCGTTCATCGTCCTGACCTCAAACCTGTTCGCCATTCTCGGCCTGCGTGCGATGTACTTCCTGCTGGCAGGCGCGGCGGAGCGCTTCTCAATGCTGAAGTACGGTCTGTCGGTGATCCTGGTGTTTATCGGTATCAAGATGCTGATCGTCGATTTCTACCATATCCCGATCGCCATTTCGCTCGGCGTGGTGTTTGGCATCCTGATCGTGACGCTGATTATCAATACCTGGGTTAACCGCCAGCACGATAAGAAGCAGCAGGTGGAATAAAAGGGCTGATGCCCTCACCCCGACCCTCTCCCACAGGGAGAGGGTGAACACACTTTTGTAACGCAGCAGTTAAAAAATATGATGCAACACGTAAAATCCAGCATTTTACGCTTCCTTCCTTTCGCGCATTCCCTATACTCGACCAGGCAAACATTTACTTACATCCGGACATAAATGTGACTAAGAGCACATCCGGGATGGAACGCAATTTCACTCAGGAAATACGTATGAGCACACAATCAAGCGGACTGTTCGCGCGCCTGGCGCAGGGCAGCCTCGTTAAACAAATTCTGGTCGGGCTGGTGCTGGGTATTCTGCTGGCGATGGTGTCAAAACCTGCGGCGGAGGCCACGGGGCTGCTCGGGACCCTTTTCGTTGGCGCGCTGAAGGCCGTCGCACCGGTACTGGTTCTGATGCTGGTCATGGCGTCGATTGCCAACCACCAGCACGGACAAAAAACCAACATTCGCCCTATTTTGTTCCTGTATCTGCTGGGAACCTTCTCAGCGGCCTTAACGGCCGTGGTGTTCAGCTTCCTGTTCCCGTCCACGCTGCACCTGACCAGCGCGGCCGGTGACATCACGCCGCCATCCGGCATTGTCGAAGTGCTGCGCGGACTGCTGATGAGCATGGTTTCTAACCCCATCACCGCGCTGATGAGCGGAAACTACATTGGCATCCTGGTCTGGGCGATTGGTCTGGGCTTCGCGCTGCGTCATGGTAACGACACCACGAAAAACCTGGTCAACGATCTGTCCAACGCCGTGACCTTTATGGTGAAGCTGGTGATTCGCTTTGCGCCAATCGGTATTTTCGGGCTGGTCTCCTCTACGCTTGCAACCACCGGTTTCGACGCGCTGTGGGGCTACGCGCAGCTGCTGGTTGTGCTGGTCGGCTGTATGCTGCTGGTGGCGCTGGTGATCAACCCTCTGCTGGTGTTCTGGCAGATCCGCCGCAATCCGTATCCGCTGGTGCTGACCTGCCTGCGCGAGAGCGGCGTGTATGCCTTCTTCACCCGCAGCTCTGCGGCGAACATTCCGGTTAACATGGCGCTGGCGGAGAAGCTGAACCTGGACCGCGATACCTATTCCGTGTCGATCCCGCTGGGCGCAACCGTGAACATGGCGGGCGCGGCAATCACCATTACCGTGCTGACTCTGGCGGCGGTGCATACGCTGGGCATTCCGGTGGATCTGCCAACCGCGCTGCTGCTGAGCGTGGTGGCGTCGCTGTGTGCCTGTGGCGCATCCGGCGTGGCGGGCGGTTCGCTGCTGCTGATCCCGCTGGCGTGTAATATGTTCGGCATCCCGAACGAGATTGCGATGCAGGTTGTGGCCGTCGGCTTTATCATCGGCGTGCTGCAGGACTCCTGTGAAACCGCGCTGAACTCCTCTACCGACGTGCTGTTTACCGCAGCGGCCTGTCAGGCGGAAGACGCGCGTTTAGCGAAGAATGCCCTGCGCAGTTAACAACAAAAGCCCGGTGGCGGCTACGCCTTACCGGGCCTACAGGGTAAATGCAAAACGGCAACCAACGGTTGCCGTTTTTAGTGTTTGTACCCTCTCCCCATGGGAGAGGGTCAGGGTGAGGGCATCAGGCCGCACCGATTAAAGCGTCACACCACTCTTGAAGATCGCCAGCTCGCGGAAGTCGTTCTTCTCGTTACAGGTCTGCTTGCCGTTAGCAAATTCCACGATAGTATCCACGAACTCCGTCAGCAGCTGCGGCATGGCTTTGCCGTGAATCAGCTGGCCCGCATCAAAGTCGATCCAGTGCTTTTTCTTTGCCGCCAGCTCGCTGTTGGTAGCGATTTTCACCGTCGGCACAAAACCGCCGTACGGCGTACCGCGACCGGTACTGAACAGCACCATATGGCAGCCGGCACCCGCCAGCGCGCTGGTGGCGACCGCATCGTTGCCCGGTGCGCTCAGCAGGTTCAGACCGTGGGTTTTCAGGCGCTCGCCGTAGCGCAGCACGTCGACCACCTGGCTCGCGCCCGCTTTCTGGGTGCAGCCGAGGGATTTCTCTTCCAGCGTGGTGATCCCGCCCGCTTTGTTACCCGGCGACGGGTTCTCGTAAATCGGCTGATTGTGGGCGATGAAGTACTGTTTGAAGTCGTTCACCATGGTGACGGTCTTCTCAAAGGTCTCTTCGTCGCGGCAGTGGCTCATCAAAATACGCTCCGCGCCGAACATTTCCGGCACTTCGGTCAACACCGTCGTGCCGCCGTTGGCAATCACGTAATCCGAGAAGCGGCCCAGCATCGGATTGGCAGTAATACCGGAAAGGCCATCAGACCCGCCGCACTCCAGCCCAAACTTCAGCTCGCTCAGCTTGCCCGGCTCGCGCCTGTCGTGGCGCATCACCTCATAAAGCTGGTGAAGCTGTTCAACGCCCGCTTCCACTTCGTCGTCCTGATGCTGGCACACCATAAAATGCACGCGCTCAGGATCGAACTCGCCCAGCGTGTCGCGGAAGGCGTCCACCTGGTTATTCTCGCAGCCGAGGCCAATCACCAGCACCGCGCCCGCGTTCGGGTGACGCACCATGTTTTGCAGCATGGTGCGGGTATTGATGTGGTCGTCGCCGAGCTGCGAGCAGCCGTAAGTGTGGCTGAACAGATGCACGCCGTCAGTGCCTTCGGCATCGTTGGTCTCTTTCAGGAAACGCGTCTGAATTTGCCGCGCAATCCCGTTGACGCAGCCGACGGTCGGGAGGATCCACAGCTCGTTGCGGATCCCCACGTCGCCGCTGGCGCGACGGTAGATCTGCACCTCACGATCCGCCGCCTGACGCTCTTCTGCGGGTAAATCAGGTTGATAGCTGTACTCGTCCAGATCGCTCAGATTGGTGCGGGTATTGTGTGAGTGAATGTATTCACCCGGCGCAATATCCGCCAGCGCATGGCCGATGGGCAAACCGTACTTCACAACGTTCTCCCCTTTCGCAATGGGGATCAGGGCAAACTTGTGTCCACGAACGATCGCCTGACGCAGGGTGACGCTCTGGTTATCAACGGTCACCACGTCGCCTTCAGCGAGATCCGTCAGCGCGACGGCCACGTTATCCAGCGAATGGATTTTGATGTATTGCATATCAACCTCAAACGGCCTTAGTTCAGTTCAATGCCGAAGTAGTCACGCGCATTGTTAAAGCAGATGTTTCTCACCATTTCGCCCAACAGCTGGATATCCGCTGGCGCTTCGCCCGCGTGTACCCAGCGGCCAATCATCTGGCACAGAATGCGGCGGAAATATTCATGACGGGTATAGGACAGGAAGCTGCGGCTGTCGGTCAGCATGCCGACAAAACGGCTCAGCAGGCCCAGCTGCGCGAGCTGCGTCATCTGACGCTCCATGCCGTCTTTCTGATCGTTGAACCACCAGCCGGAACCGAACTGCATCTTGCCCGGCATTCCTTCGCCCTGGAAGTTGCCGACCATGGTACCCAGCACTTCGTTATCGCGCGGGTTCAGGCAGTACAGGATGGTTTTTGGCAGCAGGTTTTGTTCGTTCTGTTTGCTCAGCAGTTTTGACAACTCTTCCGCCAGCGGACGGTCGTTGATGGAGTCGAAGCCCACGTCAGCACCGAGCAGTTTGAACTGGCGCTGGTTGTTGTTGCGCAGCGCGCCGATGTGGTACTGCTGTACCCAGCCGCGACGCGCGTATTCCGCACCGAGGAATACCAGCACCGCCGTTTTAAACTGCGCCACTTCGTGCTCGCTTAAGCCTTCGCCAGAGAGACGACGCGCCAGAATGCTGTCCAGCTCGGCTTCGTTTGATTCCGCAAACAGCACTACGTCCAGCGCGTGGTCAGACACTTTGCAGCCGTGCGCCGCGAAGTGATCCAGACGTTTGGTCAGCGCGGTTTGCAGATCGGTGAAACGACGGATGTCGGTATCGGACACTTCCGCCAGCTTCGCCATGTAGTCGGTGAAGGTGGCCTGCTCAATGTTGAAGGCTTTGTCCGGGCGCCAGCTTGGCAGCACTTTGATATCAAAAGAGGTGTCTTTCGCGACAACGGCATGATGCTCCAGGGAGTCGATCGGATCGTCGGTAGTGCCCACCATCTTCACGTTCATCTGCTTCATGATGCCGCGCGCGGAGAAGTTATCCTGCGCCAGCAGCGCGTTGCACCGATCCCAGATTTCATCCGCGGTCGTTGGGGAAAGCAACTTGCCGGTGATGCCAAACGGACGGCGGAGCTCAAGATGGGTCCAGTGGTAGAGCGGGTTGCCGATGGTGTGCGGTACGGTTGCCGCCCAGGCGTCAAACTTCTCGCGGTCGGTCGCATCGCCGGTACACAGGCGCTCAGCCACGCCGTTGGTGCGCATGGCACGCCATTTGTAGTGGTCACCCTTCAGCCAGATGTCATACAGGTTTTTGAAGCGATAATTTTCGGCAACCTGCTGCGGCGGTAAATGGCAGTGGTAGTCGAAAATCGGCTGGTCTTTTGCGTAGTCGTGGTACAGGCGGCGAGCAAATTCGGTATCTAACAGAAAGTCTTCGGTCATAAACGGCGTCATTATCGTCTTCCTCATTACGGGAGCGCAGAAAGCGTATGTTCATATGCTGCAAAGTTATCACACCAATTTCCACCAACCGAAGCTTTTTTCGTGAGTGAGATCAATAAACGCCAACAAATAAATTACCCTCAATGGAGTAAACCCTTCTGCAGACCCCGCCAGTACTGGCTTTGCGCGCGATGATTAATGTCCCCACAAAGAATCATACATTTGTGATGTCACTCACCTTTTAAAGCTGTATGACAAGTTATCTTTTCGCCGTCGCAAACTATAAGCCGACGGAATGCATTACCGGTGTGAGAGACATCGGGTTTAACGGTACGGATACCGACTTATGCACGCTTACTTATGGCAAGGTTCGGGCCGTTCCGGGACATGCTCCTGGTTACGCCCCTCCCGTTACACAACTGCTCCCGGAAACGGTTGAGAGGTTGCCGTGCTCTGGCGCGGAAATAACATAACGATGAGGTTTTAGATGCGTAAAATTAAAGGGTTACGTTGGTATATGATCGCACTGGTGACGTTAGGCACCGTGCTGGGCTACCTGACGCGTAACACGGTGGCAGCAGCAGCGCCAACGTTGATGGAAGAGCTGCATATCTCCACGCAGCAATACTCCTACATCATTGCCGCCTATTCCGCGGCTTATACCATCATGCAGCCTGTTGCGGGCTATGTGCTGGATATTCTCGGAACCAAAATCGGTTATGCCTTCTTCGCCATCGCCTGGGCGGTGTTCTGCGGTGCAACCGCGCTGGCAGGCAGCTGGGGTGGACTGGCGCTGGCGCGCGGTGCGGTCGGTGCGGCAGAAGCCGCGATGATCCCGGCGGGTCTGAAGGCCAGCTCCGAGTGGTTCCCGGCGAAAGAGCGTTCCATTGCGGTCGGCTACTTCAACGTGGGCTCGTCCATTGGGGCGATGATAGCGCCGCCGCTGGTGGTGTGGGCCATCGTGATGCACAGCTGGCAGATGGCGTTCATCATCTCAGGCGTGCTGAGCTTTGCCTGGGCGATGGCGTGGCTGTTTTTCTATAAACACCCGCGCGATCAGAAAAAACTCTCCGAAGAAGAACGTGAATACATCATTGGCGGTCAGGAAGCGCAGCATCAGACCAACAACGGCAAAAAAATGACCGTCTGGCAGATCCTGGGCACCCGTCAGTTCTGGGGTATCGCCCTGCCGCGCTTCCTGGCTGAACCGGCCTGGGGTACCTTTAACGCGTGGATCCCCCTGTTCATGTTTAAAGTTTACGGCTTTAACCTGAAAGAGATCGCGATGTTCGCCTGGATGCCAATGCTGTTCGCTGACCTGGGCTGTATCGTGGGCGGCTACCTGCCACCGCTCTTCCAGCGCTGGTTTGGCGTGAACCTGATCGTTTCTCGTAAGATGGTGGTGACCATGGGCGCGCTGCTGATGATCGGCCCAGGCATGATCGGCCTGTTCACCAGCCCGTACGTCGCCATTGCCCTGCTGTGCATCGGTGGCTTTGCTCACCAGTCCCTGTCCGGCGCGCTGATTACGCTCTCGTCTGACGTCTTTGGTCGTAACGAAGTGGCAACCGCCAACGGCCTGACCGGCATGGCCGCCTGGACCGCGAGCACCATGTTTGCACTGGTGGTCGGCGCGCTGGCGGATACCATCGGCTTCAGCCCGCTGTTCGCGGTGCTGGCGATCTTTGACCTGATGGGTGCAGTGGTTATCTGGACGGTGCTGAAAAGCAAATCGGCAGAAGAGCTGGCGAAGGAGTCGCTCGGCAAACCGGCTACGCAGAGTTAGCGAAAATACGTTTCAACTAAGCCGCCTCCGGGCGGCTTTTTTAATGGCAAAATCTGGAGAGTGGCACGCAAAAGTGGTATAACAAATCATCTGCCGTACCCTGCCTGGAGCGCATATGGAAATCACCGAACCACGTCGTTTATATCAACAACTTGCTGCGGAGCTGAAAGATCGCATCGAGCAAGGGGTCTATCTTGTCGGTGATAAACTTCCCGCCGAGCGCTTCATCGCGGATGAAAAAAGCGTCAGCCGCACCGTGGTGCGTGAAGCGATTATCATGCTGGAAGTGGAAGGCTACGTTGAGGTACGCAAAGGTTCCGGCATTCACGTGATTTCTAATCTGCCTAAACACTCTCCCGTCGCGGACGAAAGTCTGGAATTCGCCAGCTATGGCCCGTTTGAGCTGCTCCAGGCTCGCCAGCTGATCGAAAGCAATATTGCTGAGTTTGCGGCGACGCAGGTGACCAAGCAGGACATCATGAAGCTGATGGAAATCCAGGAGAATGCCCGTAAGGAAAAATGTTTCCGCGATTCAGAGTGGGATCTGCAGTTCCACGTTCAGGTCGCCCTGGCAACCCAAAATACGGCGCTGGCGGCTATCGTAGAAAAAATGTGGACTCAGCGCGTTCACAACCCGTACTGGAAAAAACTACACGACCATATCGATTCCCGTACCGTCGACAACTGGTGCGACGATCACGACCAAATCCTTAAGGCGCTGATTCGTAAAGATCCGCATGCCGCTAAGCTGGCGATGTGGCAGCACCTGGAAAACACCAAGCAGATGCTGTTCAACGAAACCAGCGATGACTTCGAATTTAACGCTGACCGCTATCTTTTTGCCGATAATCCGGTTGTTCATCTCGATACGGCTTCCAGTGCCGCAAAATAGATGACCTTTCTGCTGGCAGGCGCTACGTTGCGCCTTCCGGCTTATATGGGTAAGCAAAACATATATAGTGTCAGCCTTTGTAAATCCCCTCGCTCACTTCCTGGGCTTACGCCAAAATCAACTCACCCCTGCAAATTCTGTGACGCAGAACGTTGGGCTTTGTTACAATTGGATTCAATTCCTTATTTTGTAAGTTAGTGCTTGCTAACCAGCCAATTAACAGGGAACAGTGTTGGCCACACCGCAATGTGTCCGCGAGCGACCATAATGAAATCACAACAACGTCGCCGTGCTGTTTGTCCCGGATAACAGGCGTGACGTTAACCGATTTCCAGGAACACTGAATGGAACTTTTGACCCAACTGCTGCATGCCCTCTGGGCGCAGGATTTTGAAACGCTGGCCAACCCTTCCATGATTGGCATGCTCTATTTCGTCTTGTTTATGATCCTGTTCCTAGAGAACGGTTTGCTGCCTGCTGCCTTCCTGCCCGGTGACAGTTTGCTGGTGCTTGTCGGCGTGCTGTGTGCCAAAGGGGCGATGGCGTTTCCACACACCATTTTATTACTGACCGTGGCGGCCAGTCTCGGCTGCTGGGTGAGCTATATCCAGGGACGATGGCTGGGCAATACCCGTATCGTCCAGAACTGGCTCTCTCATCTTCCCGCGCATTATCACCAACGGGCGCACCACCTGTTCCACAAGCACGGGCTTTCCGCGCTGCTGATTGGCCGCTTTATCGCCTTTGTTCGCACCCTGCTGCCGACCATTGCCGGTCTGTCGGGGTTGAGCAGCGCGCGCTTCCAGTTCTTTAACTGGATGAGCGGCCTGCTATGGGTGCTTATTTTGACGACGCTCGGCTATGCGTTGGGTAAAACGCCGGTCTTTATGAAATATGAAGACCAGCTGATGTCCTGCCTGATGCTGCTTCCTGTGGTTCTGCTGGTCTTCGGCCTGATTGGCTCACTGGTTGTCCTATGGAAGAAGAAATACGGAGCCAGAGGCTAACGATGGTTATCTCACCGCTCGCCCTGCGCCGTTTTGCCGTTGCCGTGATTACGCTGATCGTCCTCAGCGCCATGCTGCTGGCATGGAGCGCGCTTTCCCATCAGGAATCGACGCTGGCCATCCGCCCGGTAAACCAGGGCGCCAGCGTGCCTGACGGTTTTTCTGTCTGGCATCATCTGGACGCGAACGGGATCCGCTTTAAGAGCATTACCCCGCAGGACGACGTTTTACTGATCAAGTTTGATTCCCGTGCGCAAAGTGCCGCCGCGAAAGTGGTTCTCGACCGTACGCTGCCGCACGGGTATATCATTGCCCAGCAGGAAGATGACAGCCAGCCTGCAGCCTGGCTGTCATTGATTCGCGATACGTCGCATCGGTTTGGATAACTTCCAGGATTCCGAATCTTTTCACTCACTTTGGTGAATCCCCCGTTTACTTACTATGCTTAAGTACGCGGAGCACCCCTCAATGTACTCCGCATAACTTTGGATAGCGGCAAACGCCGCAACACAATGGAAGGTTTCGATAATGAAATTCCGCATGACTCTGGCTCTGGCCCTTTTTTCTTTAAGCACAGCATCCTTCGCAAACTCTCTCTGTCAGGAGAAAGAACAGGATATTCAGCGTGAGATCGGTTATGCCGAAAAGCATAACAATCAGCACCGTGTTGATGGTCTTAAAAAAGCGCTGAGCGAAGTGAAAGCGAACTGTTCAGACAGCAAGCTTCGTGCCGACCACCAGAAGAAAATCGCTGAACAGAAGGACGAGATAGCCGAGCGCCGTCGCGACCTGCAGGAAGCGAAAGAGAAAGGAGATGCGGAAAAAATTGCCAAGCGCGAGAAGAAGTTGAAAGAAGCGCAGGATGACCTGAAAGCGCTGGAAGCTCGCGATTATTGAGTTAACGGAAATCTCAACAGGAGAGAGAATCATGTCAAAAGATACGACGTCTGAACATCTGCGCGCTGAACTGAAATCCCTGGCCGATACCCTTGAAGAGGTGCTGAACTCCTCTGCTGACAAGTCAAAAGAAGAGGTCAGCAAGCTGCGCAGCAAGGCGGAGCAGGCGCTGAAAGAGAGCCGCTATCGCCTGGGTGAAACCGGTGATGCGCTGGCGAAACAGACCCGCGAAGCGGCTGCCCGCGCGGACGAATATGTGCGTGATAATCCATGGACGGGTGTAGGGATTGGTGCCGCAGTGGGTGTGGTACTGGGTGTCCTTCTGACGCGTCGTTGATATGGAAGATCCTCGTCACGCACAAGGGCCTGCTAACAACGTCCTCGGCATCGGCCAGCGTATTTTAACGACGCTGGTCGGGATTGCCGAAACGCGCGTCCGGCTGGCAGTGGTCGAACTGGAAGAGGAGAAAGCGAACCTCTTCCAGATGCTGCTGATGCTCGGACTGACCATGCTCTTCGCCGCGTTTGGTCTGATGAGCCTGATGGTGTTAATCATCTGGGCCATCGATCCGCAGTATCGTCTTAACGCGATGATTGCCACCACCGTCGTTCTACTGGTCGCCGCGTTGATAGGCGGTATCTGGACGCTGCGTAAAGCGCGCAAATCCACTTTCCTGCGCCATACGCGTCAGGAGCTGGCAAACGATCGCGCTCTGCTGGAGGATGACAAGCCGTGAGCGATAAAGCGGAACGTCAGAAGCGAAAAGCGTACCTGTTAAGCCAGATCCAGCAGCAAAGGCTGGATCTGTCTGCCAGCCGCCGCGACTGGATTGACGCGACGCGACGGTTTGACCGCGGCTGGAACACCTTCCTGAGCCTGCGCTCATGGGCGCTGGTCGGCAGCAGCGTGATGGCGATCTGGACGGTTCGTCATCCGAACATGCTCATCCGCTGGGCACGTCGTGGATTCGGCGCCTGGAGCGCCTGGCGTCTGGTGAAAACCACGTTGCGGCAGCAGCAGCTGCGGTAATAAAAGCAAAACGGTAACTCAGGTTACCGTTTTTTGTTTTTGCGCCCTCTCCCTGTGGGAGAGGGTTGGGATAAGGGCACCAGCGCGCACGCCCCTTACTCAATATCTTTGAAGAAGATTGACAGTTTTCCTTGCTAACAATTACCACCCGCCCCGTTTATTATCCTCTCCATCGACAGCAACGCCGCGGTATCTACCCGGAATTGCAGACAAATAATGTTCAGCCGCTCATGTGGTTTCCTGGAGAGTAAAATGAAAAAATTAGAAGATGTTGGTGTACTGGTCGCGCGTATTCTGATGCCAATTCTGTTCATCGTGGCAGGTTGGGGAAAAATCACCGGTTATGCGGGTACCCAGCAGTATATGGAAGCCATGGGCGTTCCGGGGTTCCTGCTGCCACTGACCATTCTTCTTGAGTTCGGCGGCGGCCTGGCGGTACTGTTCGGCTTCCTGACCCGTACCACCGCGCTGTTTACCGCAGGCTTCACCGTGCTGACAGCGTTCATCTTCCACAGCAACTTTGCGGAAGGCGTGAACTCTCTGATGTTCATGAAAAACCTGACCATCGCGGGTGGCTTCCTGCTGCTGGCCGTCACTGGCCCGGGCGCATACAGCATTGACCGCGTTCTGAATAAGAAGTGGTAAGCACGCTATACTGAATGAACACAAAGCGAGGAGACATCTCCTCGCTTTTGCTATCTGACGGAGGAGAAAAAATGGGACAACTCGTAGACGGCGTATGGCAGGATGTCTGGTATGACACCAAATCCACCGGAGGTCGCTTCAAGCGCTCAGTTTCGGCCTTCCGTAGCTGGCTGACCGCCGACGGTGCGCCAGGCCCGAGCGGCGAAGGCGGCTTCGCGGCTGAGAAAGACCGTTATCATCTTTATGTTTCGCTTGCCTGCCCGTGGGCACACCGCACGCTGATTGTGCGCAAGCTTAAAGGTCTCGAATCCTTAATTCCGGTTTCGGTCGTGAACCCGCTGATGCTGGAAAACGGCTGGACGTTTGACAGTGATTTCCCCGCGGCGACCGGCGACGATCTTTACCACCACGATTTCCTTTACCAGCTCTATCTGCGCGCCGATCCTCACTACACCGGGCGCGTTACCGTGCCGGTCCTGTGGGACAAGAAAAACCAGACGATTGTCAGCAATGAGTCTGCGGAAATCATCCGCATGTTCAATACCGCGTTTGACGCGCACGGCGCCCGTGCCGGAGATTACTATCCGGCTGAGCTGCGTGAGAAAATTGACGAGCTGAACAGCTGGATTTACGACAACGTCAACAACGGTGTCTACAAGGCCGGTTTCGCCACCAGCCAGGAAGCGTATAACGAAGCGGTCGGAAAGGTGTTTGAATCGCTTGAGCGTCTCGAGCAGATCCTGGGCCAGCATCGCTACCTGACGGGCGATCGCCTGACGGAAGCGGACATTCGCCTGTGGACCACGCTGGTGCGCTTCGATCCGGTCTATGTCACCCACTTTAAGTGCGACAAGCACCGCATCAGCGATTACCTGAACCTGCATGGTTTCCTGCGCGACATCTACCAGATGCCGGGTATTGCCGACACGGTCGACTTCGACCATATCCGCACCCACTATTTCCGCAGCCATAAAACCATCAACCCGACGGGCATTATCTCCATTGGGCCGTGGCAGGATCTGGATGAACCTCACGGGCGCGACGTCCGATTTGGATAAATACGAAGGGCATCACCAGATGCCCTTTTTTAATTCACAATCTCCATCTATCCTTACCTCGATCGCTTAGAAAACAAGTGATTGACTGACTAATGAGGCAAGGAAAATGGACTGGTATTTAAAAGTACTGCGTAACTACATTGGATTTGGTGGCCGTGCCCGCCGCAAAGAGTACTGGATGTTCGTTCTGGTGAACTTCATTCTCATTATGGTGCTGGGTATTGTGGATAAAATTCTTGGCTGGGAGCGGGCTGGCGGTGAAGGCGTGCTGACCACCATTTACGGCCTGTTAGTCTTGCTGCCATCTTGGGCGGTGCTGTTCCGTCGACTGCACGACACCGATCGTTCAGCGTGGTGGCTACTGCTGCTGCTGATCCCGCTTGTTGGCTGGATCGTGATTTTGATCTTCAACTGCCAGAGCGGGACGCCGGGCGAAAACCGCTTTGGTCCGGATCCTAAGATCGGCGCATAAAAAAAGCCCGGTGGCGCTTACGCTTACCGGGTCTACCAATTACGATTTTATTTATTGTATTGCGTGAAAAGCTTCGGAATTTCGCGTAAACACCATGATTTGGCTTCGCCCATGCTGTCACGGCGCCACGCCATAATGATATCCACCTCGTGGCTATATTCTGGGCTGACTACGCGCAGCCGCCCTTCAGCAATATCCTGTTCGACAAACGGGTACGGCATCGTCGCCACGCCCAGACCGGCCAGCAGCGCCTGACGTTTGTCTTCCAGTGAGGTGACCGTCAGACGAGGCTGCTTATCCAGCAGCTGCACCGTCAGCACCGGACGCTCGCGCGCGGTGTCCGCTACCGCCACGCCGCGATACTTCACGCGCGTCACTTCAGAGAGCGGCTCCGGCTCCTGGTGAATCGGGTGATTGGGTGCGGCAACATAGACGTTCATCACGCTGTAGAGCTTGCGCGAGTTGATTTCCGATGAGGAACGGAAGTGCATGTCCGGCGCAATCACAATATCCGCCCTGCCCGTTTCCAGACGTTCCCACGCGCCTGCCAGCACCTCGGTGATGATTGATAGCTGCGTATTGGCCTTCGCCGCCAGGCGGTCCACCAACGGAAACAGCGCTTCAGTCGGCACCAGCGCTTCGGTAACTAACGTCAGATGGGTTTCCCAGCCGCGCGCCAGCGCTTCGGCGTCTGTCGTGAGCTTGTCCGCCGCTTCCAGCAGCACGCGGCCGCGCTCCAGCAGCATTCGTCCCACGTTGGTGAATTTTGTTCGATGACCGGAGCGGTCAAACAGCACCACGTCCAGCTCTTCCTCCAGCTTCTGCATGGTGTAGCTTAGCGCAGACGGAACGCGCCCCAGCTCATCTGCCGCCGCCGCAAAACTGCCGCGCCGGTCAATCGCGTCCATAACGCGAAGCGCCTCAAGCGTCAATGCTCTCTCTTTAGCCATCTCGTTCTCATTCAGGAAATTTGAACATACCGGGCAGAATATCTGGCTAACAATGCAGCGTCCATACCTTTACCATTGTTTTAGTGTAAAGAGAGGTCAAGTTTATGATTACGACAAGAACAGCTAAACAGTGCGGACAAGCCGATTTCGGTTGGCTGCAGGCCCGCTACACCTTTTCCTTTGGACACTACTTTGACCCTAAACTCCTCGGTTACGCTTCACTGCGCGTGTTGAATCAGGAAGTGCTCGCCCCGGGCGCCTCCTTCCAGCCGCGTACGTACCCGAAAGTCGATATCCTGAACCTGATCCTGGAAGGCGAGGCAGAATACCGCGATAGCGAGGGCAATCATGTCCAGGCAAAGGCTGGCGAAGCGTTGTTAATTTCCACGCAGCCGGGCATCAGCTACAGCGAGCATAACCTCAGCAAAGATAAAACGCTGACCCGTATGCAGCTGTGGCTGGACGCCTGCCCCGAGCGTGAAAATCCGCTGGTGCAGAAGTTAGATTTAACGGGCGATAAGCAGCAGCTGATTGCATCGCCGGACGGCAGTAAAGGTAGCCTGCAGCTGCGCCAGCAGGTGTGGCTGCACCATATCGAACTGAAGAAAGGTGAACAGGCGAGCTTCCAGCTTCATGGTCCGCGCGCCTATTTACAGTCTATTCACGGTACGGTACATGCGGTGACGCACACGGAAGAGAAAGAAGCGCTCACCTGCGGCGACGGGGCGTTTATTCGTGATGAAGCGAACATCACCCTGGTGGCGGATACGCCGCTGCGCGCGCTGCTGATTGATTTGCCGGTTTAAAAAATACTCACACCCTAACCCTCTCCCAGTGGGAGAGGGAACCGATCGATCCACGGCAGAATCATCCGGCGCTGTTCACGACGTACGAAATCACTCTGCCAGCGCGTTAGCCATATCGGTTCTAATCTGCTTACGCTGTTCCGGCGTCAACACCTGGCTGACGTCGAAGTAATATTTCACGCGGTAATAGCGGGTCTGCTCTTCAATTTTGCTAAAGGCAGCAAGCTGGCTTTTCACCGTGCTTTCGTCCCATTTACCCGCCTGGAACATGTCGATCAGCGCGCCGTCCTTCACGCCCGTCATCGGGATCTTACTGACATTTTGTTCCAGCTGCTTATGCAGATCTTCAATCTTCTTAACCTGCTCATTGCTGAGCTTCAGGTGCTGTACCAGCGGATCCTGCGAGGGAGACGGGGCAGCCTCAACGTTCGCGGCCTGTGCCGTAAAACTGCACGCTGCCAGCGAGGCGGCGACCAGCGCAATACGGGTCATTTTCATCATCTTACTGTCCTTACATGCTGTGATAGGGAAAAGCAGGCGTATTGTTTTTCAAGAGCGGATGAATATGTGTGAATAATTATATAAACAATTTTGTATGTTTAGCGGGCAAAAAAATGCCCCCAGGGTTGAGGGGGCATGAGACCTGGATGTCATCAGATAGATTGCGTAAACGTCCTCGAAATCACATCCTGCTGCTGCTCGCGCGTCAGGGCGTTAAAACGCACCGCATAGCCTGAAACGCGGATCGTCAGGTTCGGGTAATTCTCGGGATGCGCGATGGCATCGAGGAGCATTTCCCGATTCATGACGTTGACGTTCAGATGCTGCCCGCCCTCAATGGACGCTTCGTGATGGAAGTACCCGTCCAGCAGCCCCACCAGGTTGGTTTTGCGCACCAGCTCGTCCTTGCCCAGCGCCTGCGGCACGATGGAGAAGGTGTAGGAGATCCCGTCTTTCGCATAGGTGAACGGCAGCTTGGCCACCGACGTTAGCGAGGCCACGGCCCCTTTTCTGTCGCGGCCGTGCATCGGATTCGCGCCTGGCGCAAACGGCGTGCCGCCGCGGCGTCCGTCCGGCGTGTTCCCGGTCTTCTGGCCGTATACCACGTTGGAGGTGATGGTCAGGATCGACTGGGTTGGCACCGCGTTGCGGTAGGTTGGCAGCGCCTGAATTTTCTTCATAAAGCGCTCCACCAGGTCGCAGGCGATGCTGTCCACGCGGTCGTCGTTGTTGCCGTACTGCGGATAGTCCCCTTCAATCACAAAATCGACCGCCAGACCGGTGTGGTCGCGCACTGGCTTCACCGTGGCGTATTTAATGGCCGACAGGGAATCCGCCGCCACGGACAGCCCGGCAATGCCGCAGGCCATGGTGCGATAGACGTCGCGGTCATGCAGCGCCATCAGCGAGGCTTCGTAACTGTACTTATCATGCATGTAGTGAATGAGGTTCAGGGCGCTGATGTACTGCACCGCCAGCCAGTCCATAAAGTGATCGAGGCTCGCCATCACGGTATCGTAATCCAGCACGTCATCCAGCAGCGGCTCGGTTTTCGGGCCGACCTGGATCTTCAGCTTCTCGTCCACCCCGCCGTTGATCGCGTACAGCAGCGTTTTGGCGAGGTTGGCGCGCGCGCCAAAGAACTGCATCTGCTTGCCGATCACCATCGGGCTGACGCAGCAGGCAATGGCGTAGTCGTCGCTGTTGAAGTCCGCACGCATCAGATCGTCGTTCTCATACTGCAGCGAAGAGGTGACGATCGACACCTGCGCGGCGTATTTCTTGAACGCGATCGGCAGTTGTTCAGACCAGAGGATCGTCAGGTTCGGCTCCGGCGCAGGCCCCATGGTGTGCAGGGTATGCAGATAGCGGAAGCTGTTTTTGGTCACCAGCGTGCGCCCGTCCAGCCCCATGCCGCCGATCACTTCCGTCGCCCAGATCGGATCGCCGGAGAAGAGCGTGTCGAACTCCGGCGTGCGCAGGAAGCGCACCATGCGGATCTTCATGATGAAGTGGTCGATCAGCTCCTGCGCCTGGACTTCATTCAGGCGCCCCGCCTGCATGTCGCGTTCAATGTAGATATCGAGGAACGAGGCCGTGCGCCCCAGCGACATCGCCCCACCGTTCTGGGATTTCACCGCTGCAAGGTAGGCAAAATAGACCCACTGCACCGCTTCCTGGGCGTTCATCGCCGGACGTGAAATATCAAAGCCATAGTTCGCCGCCATCTGCTGGATCTGCAGCAGCGCGCGCCTGTGCTCCGCCAGCTCTTCACGCAGGCGGATCGTCGCCTCCAGATCTTCACCGCGCTCCAGCCTGCCCTGCAGATCGGCAAACTGAAGTTCGCGCTCGCGCACCAGATAAGCGATCCCGTACAGCGCCACGCGGCGATAATCGCCGATGATGCGTCCGCGCCCGTAGCCGTCCGGCAGACCGGTCAGCACGCCGGATTTACGGCAGCGCATCATCTCCGGGGAGTAGACGTCAAACACGCCCTGGTTGTGGGTTTTGCGCAGGTCGGTAAACAGGTATTCGAACTGCGGATCCATCTCCCGGCCATAGGCTTCGAACGAGCTGCGGATCATGTTGATCCCGCCATAAGGATGCAGCGCGCGCTTGAGCGGCTTATCGGTTTGCAGGCCGACGATCGTCTCCAGATCCTGGTCGATATAGCCCGGCCCGTGGGCCGTAATGGTGGTGGCAATGTTGGTGTCAAAATCCACCGGGGCGTGGGTGGCATTCTCCTGGCGAATGCCGACCATTACCTTCTGCCACAGCGCCGTCGTTGCTGGCGTCGCCTGCGCGAGGAAAGCTTCATCACCTTCATAAGGGGTGTAGTTATGCTGAATAAAATCGCGGACGTTGACGGCGTTTTTCCATTCTTCACCGCGAAACCCGGCCCATGCGTCGCTGTAGGGCGCGACGCCCGTATCGATTGTTACTTTCATGTGTTTCTCGCTTTATCAGGCGTAAGCCGCGGCCGGGGTAACCTTTCCAAGACGGAGGGCGTCCAGCGCGATCATTTTTTCTTCGTTGGTAGGGATAACCGCGCAGGCCACGCGGGACGATTCGGTGGAGATCACGCGCTCTCCCGCGCTCCCCGGCAGGGCATTTTTGGCGTCGTCGAGGATGATGCCGAAGACTTTCAGATGTTCCGCCACCAGCGCGCGGACAAGCTTCGAATTTTCGCCAATGCCGCCGGTAAAGACCACCCCATCCAGGCGGTGCAGCGACGCCGCGTGCCCGGCGATATGCCGCGCAATGCGGTGAACGAAGGTATGGATAGCCAGCTGCGCACGCTCGTTGCCTTCGTGCCAGGCTTTCTCCAGCGCGCGTAAATCGGAGGAGATGCCGGAGATCCCCAGCAGCCCGGACTCTTTATTGACCACGCGCTCCAGATCCTCGAACGACTGGCCGGTCTGCTGGGCAATCCACGCCATCGCGCCGAAGTCCACGTCGCCGCAGCGCGTCCCCATTACCAGCCCTTCCAGCGGCGTCATCCCCATCGAGGTGTCGACGCTTTCGCCGTTGCGCACCGCGCAGATGGAGGCTCCGTTGCCGAGATGGGCAATCACCAGGCCGCTGTCATCGGGGGACAGCCCGAGAAGCGTATGCGCCTGCGCGGCCACGTAGCGGTGAGAGGTGCCGTGGAAGCCGTAGCGGCGCACGCCCAGCTCTTCAAAATAGCGGTACGGCAATCCGTACAGATACGCCTGCGGCGGCAGCGTCTGGTGGAAGCTGGTATCAAATACCGCCACCTGCTGCACGCCCGGGAACAGACGCTCTGCGGCTTCCACGCCGCTCAGGTTGGCGTAGTTATGCAGTGGCGCCAGCGGGGAAACCTGTCGGATCTGCGCGATCGCCTCTTCCGTGATCAGGGTCGACTCGCTGAAGAGATTTCCCCCGTGCGCAATGCGGTGGCCAATTAAGGCCACGCTGCTCATCAGGTTACGCTTCTCCAGCTCCAGGGCGATGGCAGCCAGCGCCCCTTCGTAGTCCTGGTGAGCCAGTCTGGCCGGCTCACCCCCGTTCACGGAAATAAAGGCCTTCTCGGTGTTGATCCCATCTGCAATGCCCGTCATCAGGGCATCGTAGCTGCTGGCGTCGAGCACCGAAAACTTAACAGAGGACGATCCGCAGTTAATAACCAGTACAACCGGAAACTCAATCATCATGTGACTCCGCTCTTCCTGAGCAATGGGTTAGAACAGTTTGTAAACGATATTCAGAATGGTCAGCAGCCCGACCGCGGTAACGAAAATGTTCTCGGTACGCCCTTTGTACTTCGCCAGCGCCGGTGCTTTGCGGATGGCATACATCGGCAGCAGGCACAGCAGAGAGGCGATGATTGGTGCGCCCATGGCTTCAATAAGGTCCAGAATGTTCGGGTTGGCGTAGGCCACAACCCAGGTGGAGCCCATGATGAACACCATGCTGATGGTGTTCAGCTTGCCAACGGAGACTTTCTTCTTATCGCCCTTGTAGCCGAACTTGAGGATCAGGCCGTTCAGCCCTTCCAGCGTGCCCAGGTAATGACCGAAGAAGGATTTGAAGATAGCGACCAGCGCGATGATGGAGGCACCGTATTCCAGTACCGTCGCGAACGTCGATTTGGTGCCAGACATTGACGCAAAGTGGTTCGCCAGGTAAGAGAGCACCGGAATGTTCTGCGCCTTAGCGTCCGCCATGTTCTGCGGAGAGAGCGTAAACAGGCAGCTAAAGGCGAAGAACATCACCACGGCCACCATCAGCAGGCTGGCGCGACCGATGATTTTGGAACATTTCTGCTCGGTGAACGCTTTCCCGAACTCCGGCTCGTACTCTTCGCGCTTGGAGACCACAAACGAGGAGACGATAGGCGAGAAGTTGAAGGAGAAGACCATGATGGAGATACCCAGCCACACCGTGACCAGAATGCCGTCATGACCGGTGAAGGCGATATCGCTCAGGTTGACCTGGTCAATCACCGCCGAGTTCCAGTAAGGGATCAGCGACAGGGAAATCAGCACCAGGCTGGCGATAAACGGGAACACCAGGAAGCTCATGACCTTCACCATCAGGTCTTTACCAAACCAGATAACAAAGGCCATCAGCAGCAGCAGGAACAGCGCCACCACGCCGCGGTTCAGCGCAGGTAGCTGGAGCTGGTTTTCCCAGAAGGTCATAAAGGTGTTGGTAATGGTGACGCCGTAAATCCACAGCAGCGGGCAAATAGCGAAGAAGTAGAGGAAGGTGATCACCACCCCGCCGGTTTTTCCAAAGTGCTCTTCCACCGTTTCGGTGATGTTGCCCGAGACGTTGCTGCCGGAGAGGCACAAACGCGCCAGCGCGCGGTGGCAGTAAAACGCAATCGGGAACGCGAGAACCAGCATCAGCAGGATAGGGATCAATCCACCAAAGCCAGCGCGAATGGGGAAGAACAGCACGCCTGCGCCAATGGCGGTACCAAACAGGCCAAGCGTCCAGGTGGTATCAGACTTACGCCAGGAGGACGTTTTTGTCTGGCCAACGATAATGCTTTCTGTGTTGCTCATAGGTCACCTTTATGCGTCAACGAAGCCGGTAATTTGGGAAACACGGGAGAGATCGATATTGCCACCGGAAATAATGCAGACGGTTTTACGACCCTGAATATAGCGATCGAGCTTGCCGCTTAATAACGCGGCACAGGCCAGCGCGCCGGCACCTTCCGTCACCACTTTATTACGCTGAATAAGCGCGATCATGCTGTCGCGAATGTTGTCTTCGCTGACCAGCACAATGTCATCAACCAGCTCGCGAACAATTTCGAACGGTAAATTACCGGGACGAGAAACATCACAGCCATCGGCCAGCGTGCCGGTAACGCGATGGCTCATTATTTCTCCGGCCTGATACGATGCCGCCATGCCGTGAACATTTTCTGACTGCACGCCGATGATATTAATGGTGGGGTTGATGGATTTAATTGCCGTCGCAATCCCGGCAATTAAACCGCCGCCGCCGATAGGCACAATAACGTTATCCACGTCGTATAAATCTTCGAGAATTTCCAGACCGATGGTGCCCTGCCCGGCGATCACTTTGGCATCATCGTATGGCGGAATAAAAATACGCCCTTCCATCTCGACGATTTCGCTGACTTTGGCAATGGTGTCGTTGAAGTTCTCGCCGTGCAGCACAACTTCCGCCGAGTAGTCGCGCGTCGCGGCCACTTTAGACTTCGGCGCGCCCATCGGCATCACCACTTTGCCGTCGATGCCGAGCATCGCGCAGGAGAGGGACACACCCTGCGCGTGGTTCCCCGCGGAGCAGGCGACAACGCCTTTGCGTTTTTCAGCGTCGGTCAGCGAGCTTAATTTGTTAAACGCGCCGCGGATCTTAAACGAGCCGGTACGCTGCATGTTCTCAAACTTCAGGAATATTTCGCCCTTGCAGCGTTCGCTAAGATAATTCGAGCGCGGCATACCGGTTTTATATATTTTTCCTGCCAGTCGTTTTCTGGCGTCCTGAATATCTTCAATCGTTACCGGGAGATCGTAGGTAATATGCATAATATCCTCGTTATAATAATTCATTCTTTTCAGGCAAAGTCAGGGTATCAGAGCGTTACAGAGATAAGCTCTGGATGTTTTTAAAATAATTACTTATTATTCATCGTCGTCTTTCGATATTCATCGACGAATACTGTTTTGCCAGCTCAACTAATACTGACGCCGATTTTTTAATCCTGTAATTTTTTGACCACACGGCGGCATAACGCGCTACGGGTAATTCATCTTCCACGGGCAGCACGATAAACTGGTCGGAACCGAACGGGGCAATCATGTCGCGGGGAATGACCGTCAGATAATCGGCATTCAGCACGAGGTTATAAATGGTGACGACGGAATCAGTCTGGACGATGTTTTCGATGCTGATGTGGTTGTTTTGCAGAGTAGTCAGAAGTTCTTTGTAGTAGCCCATATCGGTTTGCGGCATCACCCACTGCTCGTGCGTGAGCGATGCCAGTGTCGTCGGGCCGGTGCACGTTCGCGTTTTGCTGGCGACCAGCACAAACTCGGACTCAAACAGCGGTTCGACGTGCAGATCCTGCAGCAGCATTTCATCGCTTAGCGTGCCGATAGCGAAATCCAGACGACCGTCGCGAATGGCCGGAAGGAAAGAGGAGAGCTGGGCTTCATACATCGAGACGCGTGCTTTCGGGAACACTTCCTTGAATTTTTTGATCATCTCGGACAGGAAGGTAAAGCCGATCAGCGACGGGTAGCCAAAGGAGACGTCCATAACGGTGCTGAAACTCAGGCTGTTAATCTCACTCACCATGTTTTTCATTTCGCGGGTGATCGACTCTGAGTACGAGAGCAGAACCTGACCCGCGGCAGTGAGTTTTACGCCGGTGTTTTTACGCACCATCACTTCCACGCCGAAGTAGGACTCAATATCGCTGATGATTTTGCTGACGGCGGGTTGCGTCAGGCCAAGCTGTCTTGCTGCAGAACCTATGGAGCCACTTTTAATGACTTCCTGAAATACCACGAGGTGCTGTGTTTTCGGTAGAATAATAGTGTTCATAATATTCTGCGCTTATTTCCCTATGACGGAGCGGATTCTACCTAATAGTGTTTAAGGGGGTATGTGCTGTCACTCACAATTTGCTTTTCCGCACGCTTCACAGGA
Organism: Enterobacter sp. CGMCC 5087; assembly: GCF_003144775.1. Classification (NCBI taxonomy): domain Bacteria; kingdom Pseudomonadati; phylum Pseudomonadota; class Gammaproteobacteria; order Enterobacterales; family Enterobacteriaceae; genus Enterobacter; species Enterobacter sp. CGMCC 5087. The sequence goes on from NZ_QFXN01000207.1 coordinate 25,774, forward strand.
ACAACAACAACCAAAAAACACATTTGTTATCAATAACATGAATAAATACAACCACACCATTACGCTGATATCGATCAATAAAAGCAGTAGTAATAAATTTATTTTATGGCGATAACCTTGATAAATTTCTCAGCATTAAAAAAATCAATAAAGACGATCTTTCAGGCAATTAAAGGCCAATAAATAACCGCTATTTGTTTGAAACATTCTTTCAATTTATTAAATTTTTCCGATGCAAATTTTCAGGTCTGCGGAAAAGAGTGGAATTCGTCACATATTCACGGGAGAAATGTATTTGATTTCAATATATGCATATCAAACGAGAAAAGATTCGCGATCATAAAAGTAACAAACATAACAAATTATCAATACTAAAAATCGTGTGTTTTTTAGCGCGAAATTTTGTGATGGCGATCGTATACAGGTACAGGATCGATACGAAAGGCACAAAAGCAGTGAAATGTGCTTAATGTCGCAAATATGAGAATTGATGTCGTTTGTCCGGCGCTGCGCTTACCCGTCCAGCAACACCCGGAAAGCAAAAACCCCGCCGAGGCGGGGTTTTTTAAGAAGTTGAAGCTGACCGATAAGCCGGGTTCTGTCGTGGACAGTCATTCATCTAGGCCAGCAATCGCTCACTGGCTCAAGCAGCCTACCCGGGTTCAGTACGGGCCGTACCATGTGAACCCCTATTTGGCCTTGCTCCGGGTGGAGTTTACCGTGCCACGGACTGTTACCAGCCGCGCGGTGCGCTCTTACCGCACCCTTTCACCCTTACCTGATCCCGCTTGCGCGGGCCATCGGCGGTTTGCTCTCTGTTGCACTGGTCGTGGGTTTCCCCCCCAGGCGTTACCTGGCACCCTGCCCTATGGAGCCCGGACTTTCCTCCCCTCCGCCCGTCTCCCCCAAAAGGGACGACGACGAAGCGGCGACTGTCTGGTCAGCTTCGGCCCGCAGTATAGAGGGTTTGCGCGCCGCTGTCACCCTCAGGTGTGGGCAAGGCGTGATTAACGCGCCACTTCCACCTTTGCCAGTTTTTCGTAGTAGCACGCAATCGCGCTGTGGTCAGCCGTGCCCAGGCCATCCGCACGCAGCGCCTGCATCATCTCCATGACCGCCGCGGTCAGAGGCAGCTGTGCCCCTACGCCGTGTGACGTATCCAGCGCGTTGGCCAGATCTTTGATATGCAGGTCGATGCGGAAACCGGGTTTGAAATTACGATCCATGACCATCGGCGCTTTGGCATCCAGCACGGTACTGCCCGCCAGACCACCGCGAATGGCCTGATAGACCAGATCCGGGTTGACGCCCGCTTTGGTTGCCAGCGTCAGCGCTTCGGACATGGCGGCAATGTTCAGCGCCACAATCACCTGGTTTGCCAGCTTGGTCACGTTACCCGCCCCGATGTCCCCGGTATGCACCACGGAGCCCGCCATCGCTTTCATCAGGTCATAGTATTTATCAAACACGGCTTTATCGCCGCCGACCATCACCGACAGCGTGCCGTCGATCGCTTTCGGCTCACCGCCGCTGACCGGTGCATCCAGCATATCGACGCCCTTCGCTTTTAACGCCTCGCTGATTTCACGGCTTGCGAGGGGTGCAATAGAGCTCATATCAATCAACACCAGGCCCGGCTTCGCACCGTCGATAATGCCGTTCTCACCCAGCGCAACTTCTTTAACATGCGGTGAGTTTGGCAGCATGGTGATAATAACATCGCACTGCTCGGCAATGGCCTTCGCGGTGGTAGCCGTTTCAGCGCCAGCCGCTATCACCTCTGCCACGGCCTGCGGATTGTGATCGGATACCACCAGTGAGTAACCCGCTTTGATGAGGTTCTTACTCATTGGTTTACCCATGATGCCCAGGCCAATAAAACCCACTTTCAGCGTCATAATCTGTTTCCTCAATGATGGTTATTTTTTAAAAGCGTCGGCTAATTTCTGCGTGGCCGAGCGGAATACGCCGAGGTCGCTGCCGACGGCTACAAACGTGGCTCCCCACTCCAGATAGCGACGGGCATCAGCCTCAACCGGCGCCAGAATGCCGCACGGTTTGCCGTGAGCTTTAGCGCGGGCAAAGATGTGCTGGATCGCGCGCTGCACGTCAGGGTGGCTGGCGTTACCCAGATGGCCAAAGGCGGCAGCCAGATCGCTTGGGCCGACGAAGATCCCGTCCACGCCGTTTGTGGCGGCAATCGCGTCAACGTTATCAACGCCCTGCTGGCTCTCGATCTGAACCAGAATGGTGATGTTGCTGTTGGACTGCGCGAAGTAGTCCGGCACCGTGCCAAACATATTGGCGCGATGCGAAACGGAAACGCCGCGGATCCCTTCTGGCGGATAGCGCGTTGAGGCTACGGCCAGGGCCGCTTGTTCTTCCGTCTCCACAAACGGGATCAGGAAGTTGTAGAAACCGATATCCAGCAGGCGCTTGATAATCACCGGCTCGTTGGTGGGCACGCGCACTACCGGGGCGCTGGGGCTGCCTTTCAGCGCCATCAGCTGTGGAATAAAGGTGCTGATATCGTTCGGAGCATGTTCGCCGTCCAGCACCAGCCAGTCAAAACCGGCCAGGCCCAGCACTTCGGTGCTGATAGGGTTTGCCAGCGCGGACCAGCAGCCAATCTGAATCTGGTGTGCCGCGAGGGCCGCTTTAAATTTATTCGGGAAGATATCATTACTCATCGTATTTACCTTTTTAATTCCGCAGCCTATATCAGCATCACTTTATTTATTCAGACACCGCACCAGCATTATATTTATTATTCTGACGTATTTTGGCGTTATAAAATCGTCATTCAGTATAAGACGCAATCCACAACCGCACATTGTTTTAATGCTCAAGTATTGCGTTACACTTCGATAAATTTTTTTTGCATATGCACAAGGCGCTGGGCGCTAATGCACAGAATCAGGCATTACTGTTTCTGGAGCGATCGCGATCACATTTTCATATCCCCTATGCTGACATGCTTTATTTCTGAAAGCCGCGTATTTATTTCTACCATTAGAAAATTGGCTGAATTTATTATCAGACACTTTGCTGGAGAATACTGAACAATGGCCGACATTGAAATTCGACAGGCATCGCCGACGGCGTTTTATATAAAAGTCCACGACACCGATAATGTGGCGATTATTGTCAACGACAATGGCTTAAAAGCGGGCACCCGCTTCCCGGACGGGCTGGAACTAATTGAGCATATTCCGCAGGGACATAAAGTCGCCCTGGTGGATATCCCTGCTAACAGCGAAATCGTACGTTACGGTGAAGTCATCGGCTATGCCGTTCGCTCTATACCACAGGGAAGCTGGGTTGAGGAGTCGCTGGTGGCGCTGCCGGAAGCGCCGCCGCTAAACACGCTTCCTCTGGCGACCCGCGTGCCGGAACCGCTTCCTCCGCTGGAGGGCTATACCTTCGAAGGCTACCGCAACGCGGACGGCAGCGTCGGCACCAAGAATCTGCTCGGCATTACCACCAGCGTGCACTGCGTGGCGGGCGTAGTGGATTACGTGGTGAAAATCATCGAACGCGATCTGCTGCCGAAATACCCGAACGTCGACGGCGTGGTGGGCCTGAACCACCTCTACGGCTGCGGCGTGGCGATTAACGCCCCCGCTGCCGTAGTGCCTATCCGTACCATCCACAATATCGCCCTGAACCCAAACTTTGGCGGCGAGGTGATGGTCATCGGTCTGGGGTGTGAAAAATTGCAGCCAGAGCGCCTGCTGCAGGGCACCGAAGATGTGAAAGCCATTCCGGCAGACGAGGCCAGCATCGTGCGTCTGCAGGACGAGCACCACGTGGGTTTCCGCTCAATGGTCGACGATATCCTGCAGGTGGCTGAACGCCATCTGGACAAGCTCAACAAGCGCCAGCGCGAAACCTGCCCGGCGTCTGATTTGGTAGTGGGAACACAGTGCGGCGGCAGCGATGCCTTCTCCGGCGTGACGGCCAACCCGGCGGTGGGCTATGCGTCCGATCTGCTTGTGCGCTGCGGCGCCACGGTGATGTTCTCCGAGGTGACCGAAGTGCGTGACGCCATCCATCTGCTCACGCCACGCGCCGTTAATGAAGAGGTCGGCAAGCGCCTGCTCGAGGAAATGGCCTGGTACGATAGCTATCTTGATATGGGCAAAACCGACCGCAGCGCAAATCCCTCACCGGGGAACAAAAAAGGCGGCCTGGCCAACGTAGTGGAAAAAGCCCTCGGGTCGATTGCCAAATCCGGCCAAAGCGCGATTGTGGAAGTGCTCTCTCCGGGCCAGCGCCCGACGAAACGCGGCCTGATCTACGCGGCAACGCCGGCCAGCGATTTCGTCTGCGGCACGCAGCAGGTGGCATCCGGCATTACGGTGCAGGTCTTTACCACCGGGCGCGGCACGCCGTACGGCCTGATGGCGGTACCGGTGATCAAGATGGCGACCCGCACCGAGCTGGCAAACCGCTGGTATGACTTAATGGATATCAACGCGGGCACTATCGCCACCGGGGAAGAGAGCATTGAGGACGTGGGCTGGAAACTGTTCCACTTCATTCTGGATGTCGCCAGCGGGCGGAAGAAAACCTTCTCGGATCAATGGGGATTACATAATCAGCTGGCGGTGTTCAACCCGGCACCGGTGACGTGATTCATATTCCCAACCGCACCGAACGGTCCCCTCTCCCCTATGGGGAGAGGGTTAGGGTGAGGGGAAAGCCCCCTTAAACCAGCACCACCTCAATCCCGCTTTTCCGCAGCCCGTCCAGGCTCTCCGCCGGAATGCCTTCATCGACAATAATCATATCAATCCTTTGCGTATCAATGATTTTATGCAGGCTTGAGCGGTTAAATTTGCTGGAGTCCGTGACAACGATAATACGCTCCGCAACCTCGCACATTTTGCGGTTCAGTCGTGCTTCGTCTTCGTTATGCGTACTTACGCCACGGTCGAGATCGATGGCGTCAACGCCGAGGAACAGCAGGTCAAAATGGTAATTCTGTAGCGACTGTTCTGCCTGGTCACCGTAGAAGGATTGCGACTGACGGCGCAGGTGCCCGCCGGTCATCAGCAATTCCACCCCTTCCGCTTCCAGCAACGCATTCGCCACGTTCATCCCGTTGGTCATCGCAATCACGTCCGTGTGCTGGCGCAGCATGCGGGCGATTTCATACGTCGTGGTGCCGGAGTCCAGAATAATACGGTGCCCGGGTTTAACCAGCGCGGCAGCGGCCTGCGCGATACTGCGCTTCACCGCCGTATTCAGCGAGCTTTTATCCTCCACGGAAGGCTCAGCGCCCGGTACATTGCCTTCGCAAATCAAAGCCCCGCCGTAGGCGCGAACGGCAATACCCTGCTTCTCCAGAAACGCCAGGTCGTTGCGGATCGTCACCGTCGATACGCCGTACAGATGAGACAGATCGTTAACCTGCACGCTTCCCTGCGCCCGCAACCGCTGAATGATCTGCTCTCGCCTTTCACTGGTGCCGGTGATGCGCTTTTCCGCGGATGAATCGGTGCTGCTCATACGAGCTCCTTAATAAATAGTCTTTCGTTTCATTTCGTTTTGCCTATTAAGGCCTTTCTTTTTCGGGAATGCAAGTCCCGCCTTACGTACAGACGCAAGCCAACACTGCGCTGAAACCTTTCATTATGTTTCTTTTGTGAAACAGATCGGAAAACTATTATCTTTCGTTTTATTTTTATATCACCATGATGCAGGATTAAATGAAACAAAACGAAAGACAAGTATCATTACCATCCGAAATGGAGAGGAAAGTGAAACATCTGACAGAAATGGTGGAACAACATAAACGAGGGAATTCGAACGGGATCTATGCCGTCTGCTCCGCACATCCGCTGGTACTTGAAGCTGCCATTCGTTACGCGCATTCGCATCAGACGCCGCTGCTGATCGAGGCGACCTCCAACCAGGTGGATCAATTTGGCGGCTATACCGGCATGACGCCTGCGGATTTTCACGCGTTTGTCTGCCGGCTGGCCGAGTCGCTCGGTTTTCCGACGTCACAACTGATCCTCGGCGGCGATCATCTGGGCCCTAACCGCTGGCAAAATCTCCCTGCGGAACAGGCGATGGCAAATGCTGACGATCTGATCAAAAGCTATGTTTCCGCCGGATTCAAAAAGATCCACCTGGACTGCAGCATGTCCTGCGAGGACGACCCGGTTCCCCTGACCGACGAGCTCGTCGCCGGACGCGCCGCACGCCTGGCGAAAATTGCCGAAGCGACCTGTCGCGAGCAGTTTGGTGAATCCGATCTGGTCTACGTTATCGGCACGGAAGTGCCGGTTCCCGGCGGCGCGCACGAGACGCTCACCGAACTTGCCGTCACCACGCCGGACGCGGCCCGCGCCACGCTTGAAGCGCACCGCCACGCGTTCGAAAAGGAAGGCTTAAGCGACATCTGGCCGCGCATTATTGGCCTGGTGGTCCAGCCTGGCGTGGAGTTCGACCACGCGCACGTCTGCGACTATCAGCCGCAGAAAGCCGTGGCCCTGAGCAAAATGGTTGAAGCCTACGATACGCTGGTGTTTGAAGCGCATTCCACCGACTACCAGACGCCGCAGGCGCTGCGCCAGCTGGTTAACGATCACTTTGCCATTCTGAAAGTTGGCCCCGCCCTGACCTTCGCCCTGCGCGAGGCGCTGTTCTCGCTGGCCGCCATTGAAGAGGAGCTGCTGCCGGCAAAAGCCAGCTCCGGCCTGCGTCACGTGCTGGAAAACGTCATGCTCGACCGCCCGGAATACTGGCAAAGCCATTACCACGGTGACGGCAACGCGCGTCGCCTGGCGCGCGGCTACAGCTACTCTGACCGCGTGCGCTACTACTGGCCTGACAGCCAAATTGACGACGCCTTTGCACGGCTGGTGCGTAACCTGGCAGACGAGCCTGTTCCCCTGCCGCTGATCAGCCAGTACCTGCCGCTGCAGTACAGCAAAGTTCGCGAGGGCGCTCTCAAGTCAACGCCACGGGAACTCATCATCGACCACATTCAGGACATACTCCAGCAGTACCACGCCGCCTGCGAAGGCGTAACGACTCAAGACGCATAATTAAAAAAGAGGAAAACGCTATGCCAAACATTGTCTTATGCCGCATCGACGAACGCCTGATCCACGGTCAGGTGGGCGTGCAGTGGGTGGGGTTTGCGGGGGCAAACCTGGTGCTGGTCGCTAACGACGAGGTCGCTGAGGATCCGGTTCAACAGAACCTGATGGAAATGGTGCTCGCGGAAGGGATCGCCGTGCGCTTCTGGTCGCTGCAAAAGGTCATCGACAACATTCACCGCGCCGCTGACCGCCAGAAAATCCTGCTGGTCTGCAAATCACCCGCCGATTTTCTGAAGCTGGTTGAGGGTGGCGTACCCATCACCCGTATCAACGTCGGAAATATGCACTACGCCAGTGGCAAACAACAAATTGCCAAAACGGTCTCTGTCGACGCGAACGATATTGACGCGTTCAACGGCCTGAAAGCGGCCGGTGTGGAATGCTTCGTTCAGGGCGTTCCAACAGAAACTGCTTTGGATCTCTTTAAACTGCTCTGAGGGATTCACAATGGAAATCAGTCTGTTGCAGGCGCTGGGGTTGGGCATACTCGCCTTTATCGCCGGTCTGGATATGTTTAACGGGTTAACGCACATGCACCGCCCGGTGGTGCTCGGGCCGCTGGTCGGCCTGATTCTGGGCGATCTGCACACCGGCATTTTGACCGGCGGTACGTTAGAGCTGGTCTGGATGGGGCTGGCCCCGCTCGCCGGTGCCCAGCCGCCTAACGTCATTATCGGCACCATCGTGGGGACCGCATTTGCCATCAGCACCGGCGTGAAGCCAGAAGTCGCGGTTGGCGTCGCCGTGCCGTTTGCCGTGGCGGTGCAGATGGGGATTACGTTCCTCTTCTCGGTGATGTCCGGCGTCATGTCGCGCTGCGATCGCATGGCGGCCAATGCAGACACCAACGGCATTGAACGGGTTAACTATCTTGCGCTGCTGGCGCTCGGCATCTTCTATTTTCTGTGCGCGTTCCTGCCAATCTACTTCGGTGCGGAACATGCGAAAACCGCCATTGACGTTCTGCCAGCGCGTCTGATTGACGGCCTCGGCGTCGCGGGCGGCATCATGCCAGCCATTGGCTTCGCCGTGCTGCTGAAGATCATGATGAAAAACGTCTACATCCCTTACTTCATTATCGGTTTTGTCGCCGCCGCCTGGCTCAAGCTTCCGGTGCTGGCGATTGCGGCGGCCGCGCTGGCCATGGCGCTGATCGACCTGATGCGTAAATCACCTGAACCGACGGCTCCCGCAGCTCAGAAAGAGGAATTCGAAGATGGCATCTAACCACACCACCCTGCCGGGCGTGTCTGAAAGCGAAGAGACGCTGCTGACCGGCGTGAATGAAAACGTCTACGAAGACCAGAACATCGGTGCCGAGCTGACGAAAAAGGATATCAACCGCGTGGCCTGGCGTTCCATGCTGCTGCAGGCCTCGTTTAACTACGAACGTATGCAGGCCTCCGGCTGGCTGTACGGGGTGCTGCCCGCGTTGAAAAAGATCCACACCAACAAGCGGGACCTGGCGCGGGCGATGAAAGGCCATATGGGCTTCTTTAACACCCACCCGTTCCTGGTGACCTTTGTTATCGGCATCATTCTGGCGATGGAGCGATCCAAGCAGGATGTGAACAGCATCCAGAGCACCAAAATTGCCGTCGGCGCGCCGCTTGGCGGTATTGGCGACGCCATGTTCTGGCTGACCCTGCTGCCCATCTGCGGCGGTATTGGTGCCAGCCTGGCGCTGCAGGGATCGATTCTGGGCGCGGTGGTCTTTATGGTGCTGTTTAACGTGGTACACCTCGGCCTGCGCTTTGGCCTGGCGCACTACGCTTACCGGATGGGCGTCGCGGCCATTCCGCTGATTAAAGCCAACACCAAAAAGGTCGGCCACGCGGCGTCTATCGTGGGGATGACGGTGATCGGCGCGCTGGTGGCAGCCTACGTCCGCCTCAATACCACGCTCGAAATCAAGGCGGGTGATGCGGTCGTCAAACTGCAGGCCGACGTCATCGACAAGCTGATGCCCGCGTTCCTGCCGCTGGTCTACACCCTGACCATGTTCTGGCTGGTACGCCGCGGCTGGAGCCCGCTGCGGCTGATCGGTATCACCGTGCTGCTGGGCGTTGTCGGTAAATTCTGTCACTTCCTGTAAAAGCAAAGAGGTTGCGATGTTAGGCATTATTTTGACGGGTCACGGCGGTTTTGCCAGCGGGCTTGAGCAGGCGATGAAGCAGATCCTGGGCGAACAGCCGCAGTTTATCGCCATCGATTTTCCGGAAACCTCCACCACCGCGCGGCTGACCGCTCAGCTTGAGCAGGCGGTAAGCGAACTCGATGCGCAGCACGATATTGTGTTTCTCACCGACCTGCTCGGCGGCACGCCGTTCCGCGTGGCGTCAACGCTCGCGATGCAACGGCCGGGCAGTGAAGTCATCACCGGCACCAACCTGCAGCTGCTGCTGGAGATGGTGCTGGAGCGCGACGGATTAAGCAGCGAGGCGTTTCGTCTGCAGGCGCTGGAGTGCGGGCACCGCGGCCTGACGAGCCTGGTCGACGAGCTGGGGCGCTGTAGCGAGGAAGCCTCGGCTGAGGAAGGGATATGAGCCAGCTGCTGCGCGCGCGACGGATCCTTACCGAACAGGGCTGGCTGGACGACCACCAGCTACGCATTGAAAGCGGCGCGGTTGCGGTGATTGAACCCATCCCGGCGGGCGTTACGGCGCGCGATGCGGAGCTGCTTTGCCCGGCGTATATCGATACGCACGTCCACGGCGGCGCGGGCGTGGACGTCATGGATGATGCGCCTGACGTGCTGGACACTCTGGCGATGCATAAAGCGCGTGAAGGCGTGGGCGCATTTCTGCCCACCACCGTGACCGCGCCGATGGAAGCCATCCACAGCGCACTGATGCGTATCGCCCGGCGCAGTCAGTCCGGCGGCCCCGGCGCGCAGATCCTGGGCAGCTATCTGGAGGGACCGTACTTTACGCCCCAGAACAAAGGGGCGCATCCGCCCGAGCTGTTCCGGGAGCTGGATATCGCCGAGCTGAACAGGCTGATTGACGTTTCACAGAGCACGCTACGTGTGGTGGCGCTCGCGCCGGAAAAACCCGGCGCGCTACAGGCGATTCATCATCTTAAACAGCGCGGCATACGCGTGATGTTGGGCCACAGCGCTGCCACCTTCCGGCAAACTCTCGCCGCGTTTGATGCGGGTGCCGACGGGCTAGTGCACTGCTACAACGGTATGACGGGTTTGCACCACAGAGAGCCCGGCATGGTCGGCGCAGGGCTGACGGACAAACGGGCGTGGCTGGAGCTGATTGCCGACGGCCACCACGTCCATCCGGGGGCGATGCGCTTATGCTGCTGCTGCGCTCAGGATCGCGTGGTGCTGATTACCGATGCCATGCAGGCGGCAGGTATGCCGGACGGTCGGTATACCCTGTGCGGTGAAGAGGTCACGATGCAAAACGGCGTGGTTCGAACCGGCTCCGGCGGGCTGGCGGGCAGCACGCTGTCGCTGGATGCCGCGGTCAGAAATATGGTGGAGTATGCGGGCGTAACAGCCGAAGAGGCGATCCATATGGCCTCGCTGCACCCTGCCCGGCTGCTAGGCGTTGACGGTCAGCTTGGATCCTTAGCCCCGGGCAAACGCGCCAATATTATTGCGCTGGACGGAGGTTTACACCTCCAGCGGATCTGGATTCAGGGCCAGGCTCTTCCCCTTTAGCCCTTTCATTGTGTCTCCTTTTGGCTTTACGGCCTGAAACCGTAAGGCCTTTCTTTTCCTTTCCTTAAACTTTCCCTTTCCTTTCACGATCACACTTTTCGTTTTATTTCTTTTCTTTCATTGAAGTTTCGATTTCTTTTCTATAGATTTTATTTAACTGCTTAAGTGAACAAGTGAAACGAAACGAAAGATAGCGACACGATTGCCAGCGTCTGATGTGGAATTCACACGACTAAGGACTGAGTTATGCCACAAACCACTACCGCCACCGCAACCGGCACCTGGACCGAGGAAGAGATCCGCCAGCAGCCTGCCAGCTGGATCCGTTCGCTCAACAACATCGATAACCTGCGTGCTTCGATCGACAGTTTCCTGACGCCGCTGCTGCGCAAGCGCGATCTGCGGATCGTCCTGACCGGCGCGGGCACGTCCGCCTTTATCGGCGATATCATTGCGCCATGGCTTTCAAGCCACACCGGGAAAAACTTCACCGCCATCCCGACAACCGATCTGGTCACGAACCCGATGGACTACTTCAGCCCTGGGCACCCGCTGCTGCTGGTTTCGTTTGCCCGCTCCGGCAACAGTCCGGAAAGCGTCGCGGCCGTTGAGCTGGCAAACCAGTTCGTGCCGGAGTGCTATCACCTGTCCATTACCTGCAACGAGGCGGGGAGCCTGTACCAGAACGCCGTCGACAGCGATAACGCCTTTGCCCTGCTGATGCCTGCCGAAACGCACGATCGCGGGTTCGCGATGACCAGCAGCATCACCACCATGATGGCGAGCTGTCTGTCCGTGTTCGCCCCGGAAACGATCAATAGCCACACCTTCCGCGACGTCGCCGATCGCTGTCAGGCGATCCTCACCTCGCTCGGGGATTTCAGCCACGGCGTCTTTGGCAGCGAACCGTGGAAACGGATCGTGTATCTGGGAAGCGGCGGCCTGCAGGGCGCGGCGCGCGAATCGGCGCTGAAGGTGCTGGAGCTGACGGCGGGCAAGCTGGCGGCATTTTACGACTCCCCTACGGGCTTCCGTCACGGGCCGAAGTCGCTGGTCGACAATGAAACGCTGGTGGTGGTGTTCATCTCCAGCCATCCATATACGCGTCAGTACGATCTGGATCTGCTGGCCGAGCTGCGCCGCGATCGCCAGGCCCTGCGCGTCGTCGCCATCGCCGCTGAAAACGATCCGGTCATTGAAGCGGGTCCGCACATTCTGCTGCCGCCTTCACGTCCGTTTATCGATATGGAACAGGCGTTCTGCTTCCTGATGTATGCCCAGGTCTTTGCGCTCACCCAGTCGCTTAGCGCAGGCATTACGCCCGATACGCCATCGGCCAGCGGGACGGTCAACCGCGTGGTGCAGGGCGTCGTTATTCATCCGTGGCAGGCTTAAGAGGATCTGATTATGAGTATTATCTCGACGAAATATCTTCTGCAGGACGCGCAGGCAAAAGGCTACGCCGTTCCGGCGTTCAACATCCACAACGCGGAGACGATCCAGGCGATCCTCGAAGCGTGCAGCGAAATGCGATCGCCGGTGATCCTCGCGGGCACGCCGGGCACCTTTAAGCATATTGCGCTGGAAGAGATCTACGCCCTGTGCAGCGCCTACTCCCACACCTACGACATGCCGCTGGCGCTGCACCTCGATCACCACGAATCGCTGGACGATATTCGCCGCAAGGTCAACGCGGGCGTGCGCAGCGCGATGATCGACGGCAGCCACTACCCGTTTGAACAAAACGTGAAGCTGGTGAAGTCGGTGGTCGATTTCTGCCACCTCAACGACTGCAGCGTAGAGGCCGAACTGGGCCGCCTGGGCGGTGTGGAAGATGACATGAGCGTGGATGCGGAAAGTGCATTTTTGACCGATCCTCAGGAGGCGAAGCGCTTTGTTGAGCTAACCGGTGTCGATAGCCTTGCCGTCGCCATCGGCACCGCGCACGGCCTGTATACCAAACGCCCGAAAATCGACTTCCAGCGGCTGGCGGAAATCCGTGAAGTGGTCACCGTGCCGCTGGTGCTGCACGGCGCGAGCGATGTGCCGGATGAGTTTGTTCGCCGCACCATAGAGCTGGGCGTGTGCAAAGTCAACGTGGCGACCGAGCTGAAGATTGCTTTCTCTGACGCGGTTAAGGCCTGGTTTGCCGAAAACCCGCAGGGCAACGATCCGCGCTTCTATATGCGGGTCGGCATGGACGCCATGAAAGAGGTGGTCAGAAGCAAGATCGCCGTTTGCGGATCGGCAAACCGATTGCTGCTTCCGGCAGAAGCCTGATTAAAAAGGAGCTTACGCTGATGAAAAAAATCCTCGCACTCTCAGTGCTGGCCATGTGCGTTTCCCATAGCGCTGTGGCCGCGAACTACGCGCTCGGTAACGACAATATTGCTCTGTCATTTGATGATGCAAACTCAACGGTAGTGGTTAAGGACACCAGGGCTAACCATCCGCTCACGCCGCAGGAGCTGTTCTTCCTGACGCTGCCGGACGAGACGAAAATCCACACCGCTGATTTTAAAATCAAGCATGTCGAAAAGCAGGACAGCGGCTTGGTCATCGATTTCACCCATCCGGACTTTAACGTAACGGTAAAGCTGAACCTGGTGAAGGGGAAATACGCCAGCATCGACTACACCGTTGCCGCCGTTGGTCAGCCGCGAGACGTGGCGAAAATTACCTTCTTCCCGACCAAAAAGCAGGCTCAGGCACCTTACGTAGACGGGGCGATTAACAGCTCGCCGATCGTCGCAGACTCGTTCTTTATTCTGCCGGACAAGCCCATCGTTAACACTTACGCCTATGAAGCGACCACCAATCTCAACGTAGAGCTGAAAACGCCGATTCAGCCAGAGTCGCCGGTCAGCTTTACCACCTGGTTCGGCACCTTCCCGGAGACCAGCCAGCTGCGCCGCAGCGTAAACCAGTTTATTGATGCCGTCCGCCCGCGTCCGTATAAGCCCTATTTACACTACAACAGCTGGATGGATATCGGCTTCTTTACGCCCTACTCCGAGCAGGACGTGCTGGGGCGGATGGATGAATGGAATAAGGAATTTATCACCGGGCGCGGCGTGGCGCTGAATGCGTTCCTGCTTGACGATGGCTGGGATGACCTGACCGGACGCTGGCTGTTTGGCCCGGCATTCAGCAACGGTTTTGGCAAAGTTCGGGAAAAAGCCGACAGCATGCACAGCTCGGTTGGACTGTGGCTCTCGCCGTGGGGTGGATATAACAAACCGCGCGACACTCGCGTCTCGCATGCAAAAGAGTACGGTTTCGAAACGGTAGACGGGAAGCTGGCGCTGTCAGGTCCAAACTATTTTAAAAACTTCAATGAGCAGATCGTTAAGCTTATTAAAAACGAACACATTACCTCGTTCAAGCTGGACGGGATGGGTAATGCCAATTCGCATATTAAGGGCAGCCCGTTCGCCTCGGATTTTGACGCCTCTATCGCTCTGCTACACAACATGCGAAGCGCCAACCCGAATCTGTTTATTAACCTGACGACCGGTACCAACGCCAGCCCGTCCTGGCTGTTCTACGCTGATTCCATCTGGCGGCAGGGCGATGACATCAACCTGTACGGCCCCGGCACGCCGGTTCAGCAGTGGATGACCTACCGCGATGCGGAAACGTACCGCTCCATTGTTCGCAAAGGGCCGCTGTTCCCGCTGAACTCGTTGATGTATCACGGGATCATCAGCGCGGAAAACGCCTATTACGGGCTGGAGAAGGTGCAAACGGACAGCGACTTTGCCGATCAGGTCTGGAGCTACTTCGTGACCGGCACGCAGCTGCAGGAGCTGTATATCACCCCTTCAATGCTGAACAAGGCGAAGTGGGATACCCTGGCGCGGGCCGCGAAGTGGTCGCGGGAAAACGCCGGCGTGCTGGTGGATACGCACTGGATTGGTGGCGATCCAACCGCGCTGCAGGTTTACGGCTGGGCATCCTGGAGCAAGGACAAAGCGATTCTCGGCTTGCGTAACCCGTCGGATAAACCGCAAAGCTACTACCTGGATTTGACGAAAGATTTTGAAATCCCGACAGGGAACGCGGCGCAGTTTCGTCTGAAAGCGGTGTACGGCAGTAATTCAACCGTACCGGAGGAGTATAAAAACGCGGTGGTGATTACGCTGCAGCCGCTGGAAACGCTGGTGTTTGAGGCGGTGCCAGTTAGCTAAAAGACGCATAACGATCTGCAGGCCGGGTCAGGCGCAGCCGCCACCCGGCAAAACAGGCGGCAGGGGATTACTCCCCCTGCTGCTCCAGCGCATGTTTATACAGCGCATTTTTCTTCACGCCGTGAATTTCCGCCGCCAGCGCAGCGGCCTTCTTCAGCGGCAGTTCCGCCTGCAGCAGCGCCAGCGTGCGCAGCGCGTCGGCAGGGAGCGCGTCTTCCTGCGCCTTATGCCCTTCGACAATCAGCACCATTTCGCCCTTGCGGCGGTTTTCGTCTTCCTTCACCCACGCCAGCAGTTCACCCACTGGGGCACCGTGAATGGTTTCCCAGGTTTTGGTCAGCTCGCGCGCCAGCACCACGTAGCGGGCTTCTCCCCAGACGGTCACCATGTCTTCCAGGCTTTCCAGCAGGCGGTGCGTGGATTCGTAAAAAATAAGGGTGCGCGGTTCCGCTTCCAGGTCTTTTAACACGTCGCGACGGCCTTTGGATTTGGCTGGCAGGAAACCTTCATAGCAGAAACGGTCAGACGGCAGACCCGCCGCGCTCAGCGCAGCAATGGCAGCGCACGGCCCCGGCAGCGGCACAACGCGAATACCGGCTTCACGACAGGTACGCACCAGGTGATAGCCGGGATCGTTGATCAGCGGCGTACCGGCATCGGAGACCAGGGCAATGTTCTGTCCCTCTTTCAGCTTCGCCACCAGCGTTTCGGCTTTTTGTTGCTCATTGTGATCGTGCAGAGCAAACAAACGGGCATTAATCGCGAAATGTTGCAGCAGTAAGCCGGTGTGGCGGGTATCTTCAGCAGCAATTAAATCAACAGCTTGCAGTACGGTGAGCGCACGTTGGGTAATATCAGACAAATTCCCGATAGGAGTAGGTACAATATAAAGCTGGCCTTGAGAATTATCTGCCGTTTCGTGTTGTTTCATTGTTTCGTCCGTATTGCCGATTTAATATTGAGCATTGCGTAAAAAAAATCACTGGATACAGTATGGTACCGTTAACGTTTCTTCGAAAAAAAGCCACGCGCAGCGTGCCTCTTCTGCTGGCAGCCCTGATCTTTGCAGGCTGTGGCACCCAGGCACCTGACCAGAGCACCGCCCATCTTCAGGGTTCTGCTCAGGCTGATTCTGGCTTTTATCTGCAACAAATGTCGCAGAGTTCAAATGATACCAAGACCAACTGGCAATTACTCGCCATTCGTGCACTGCTGAAAGAGGGTAAAACCCAGCAGGCAGCCGAACTGTTTAACCAGTTGCCAAAAGATCTTAACGACGCCCAGCGTCGTGAGCAGAGCCTGCTCTCTGCCGAGCTGAAGGTCGCGCTGAAAGATTACGCCGCCGCGAAGAAGATCCTCGGGGATATTGACGTGAGCGCGCTGGATAAAAATCAGCAGGCTCGCTTCTGGCAGGCGGGCATTACCGCGGAGCAGGGGCGTCCTTCCCTGACGCTGCTCCGCGCCCTCGTCGCGCAAGAGCCGCTGCTCGGCGGTGCTGATAAGCAGAAAAATATTGATGCCACCTGGCAAGCGCTTGCCTCTATGACCCAGGAACAGGCGCAGGCGCTGGTCATCAACGCCGATGAAAACGTCCTGCAGGGCTGGCTGGATCTGCAGCAAATGTGGTTTAACAACCGCAGCGATCCAAAGATGCTGAAGGCCGGTATTACGGACTGGCAGACGCGCTACCCGCAAAACCCGGGGGCGAAAATGCTGCCAACCCAGCTGGTGAACGTGCAGAACTTTAAGCCAGCGTCCACCAGCAAAATCGCCCTGCTTCTGCCGCTCAACGGCCAGGCGGCAGTGTTTGGCCGTACCATTCAGCAGGGCTTTGAAGCAGCGAAAAACGGCACGACGTCGGTAACCGGCAGCGCGGTTCCCGCGCAGGCGGCCCAGGCGGCTAACGTGAATGACGTTATCAGCCCGTCCGCAGCGGAGACCAGCGATCTGACCACGGCGCAAGCGCCGGCGCAGGGTACGATGCAAAACCCGGTGACGGCTCCGACGACGCCTCCGGCTTCAGCTGCACCGGCTGCAGCAGCCCCGGCTACTACAGCACCTGCTACTCAGGCTCCGACCGAGACGCAATCGGCGCCAGCGTCTGACGCAACAGCAGAACAGCCTCAACCGCAGCCTGCACAACCCGCGGCCCAACCTGCTGCGCAGCCGCAGGCCGTGGCAACCACCAGCGCCAACCCGGGCGCTGAGTTGAAAATTTACGACACCAGCTCGCAGCCGCTTGACCAGGTTCTGGCGCAGGTTCAACAGGACGGGGCGAGCATCGTTGTCGGTCCGCTGCTGAAAAACAACGTGGAAGAGCTGATGAAGAGCAATACCACGCTGAACGTGCTGGCGCTCAACCAGCCTGAGCAGGTTCAGAACCGGGCCAATATTTGCTACTTCGCGCTTTCCCCTGAAGATGAAGCCCGCGATGCGGCGCGTCATATTCACGAGCAGGGTAAGCAGGCTCCGCTACTGCTCATCCCACGCAGCGCGCTGGGCGATCGCGTGGCCAATGCCTTTGCCGATGAGTGGCAGAAGCTTGGCGGCGGCGTGGTGCTGCAGCAGAAATTCGGTTCCGTCTCTGAACTGCGCGCGGGCGTAAACGGCGGGGCGGGTATCGCGCTTAACGGTAGCCCGGTCACCGCAAGCCTGCCGCAGCAGCAGGGCGTGACGATTGGCGGCCTGACGATCCCTGCCCCACCTACCGATGCGCAGATTAGCGGTGGCGGCAAAGTGGATGCGGCCTATATCGTTGCCACGCCGCAGGAGATCGCCTTTATCAAACCGATGATCGCGATGCGTAACGGCAGCCAGAGCGGCGCAACGCTCTACGCCAGCTCGCGCAGCGCGCAGGGCACCGCAGGCCCGGATTTCCGTCTGGAAATGGACGGTCTGCAGTACAGCGAAATCCCGATGCTGGCAGGCAGCAACCCGGCGCTGATGCAGCAGGCGCTGAGTACCGTACGTAACGATTATTCGCTGGCGCGTCTGTATGCAATGGGTGTCGATGCATGGGCGCTGGCGAACCACTTTACCCAGATGCGTCAGGTGCCGGGCTTTGAGCTTAACGGCAACACCGGCGATCTGACCGCGACTCAGGACTGCGTGATCAACAGGAAGTTATCATGGCTCAAATACCAGCAGGGGCAAATCGTCCCGGCCAGTTAAGCCGTAAAGAGACCGGCGATGCGTGGGAGTTAAAGGCGCGTCGCTGGCTTGAAGGCAAAGGGCTGCGCTTTATCGCCGCTAACGTCCGCGGGCGCGGCGGCGAAATCGACCTGATCATGAAAGACGGTCAGGTCATCGTGTTTGTAGAAGTCCGCTTTCGACAGTCCTCCCGTTTTGGCGGTGCTGCCGCCAGCGTGACGCTCGCCAAACAACATAAATTATTACAGACTGCCCACTTGTGGCTTGCCCGCCATAATGGGAGCTTTGATACTGTGGATTGCCGGTTCGATGTGATAGCCTTCACCGGAAATGAGATCGAATGGCTTAAAAACGCTTTTGGCGAAGACGCATAATTAAGATTTAAAAGGGATAACGTGCTCGAAAGAATTAAAGTGTGCTTCACAGAAAGCATCCAGACTCAGATTGCCGCGGCGGAAGCCCTTCCGGATGCTATCTCGCGTGCCGCAATGACGCTGGTGCAATCCCTGCTTAATGGCAACAAAATCCTCTGTTGTGGCAACGGCACGTCAGCCGCCAACGCACAGCATTTTGCTGCCAGCATGATCAATCGCTTTGAAACAGAACGCCCGAGTTTACCCGCCATTGCACTTAATACCGATAATGTGGTCTTAACGGCGATTGCTAACGATCGTCTGCATGACGAAATTTACGCAAAGCAGGTGCGAGCCCTGGGTCACGCCGGAGATGTGCTGCTGGCCATCTCCACGCGCGGCAATAGCCGGGATATTGTCAAAGCCGTTGAAGCCGCCGTCACCCGCGACATGACCATCGTGGCCTTAACCGGCTATGACGGGGGGGAGCTGGCGGGTCTGCTTGGGCCGCAGGATGTGGAAATCCGCATTCCTTCTCACCGGAGCGCGCGTATTCAGGAGATGCATATGCTCACGGTGAACTGCTTATGTGATTTGATCGATAACACGCTTTTCCCTCACCAGGATGATTAAGGAGTACTTATGAAGGCTTTATCGACCCTCGCAGTCCTTATGTCTGCATTACTGCTTCAGGGATGTATCGCTGCGGCCGTTGTGGGCACCGCTGCAGTGGGCACCAAAGCAGCGACCGATCCGCGCTCCGTGGGGACGCAGGTGGATGACGGTACGCTGGAGTTGCGCGTCAACAGTGCGCTGTCGAAAGACGAACAAATCAAGAAGGAAGCGCGCATCAATGTGACGGCTTATCAGGGCAAAGTGCTGCTTGCAGGCCAGGCCCCTAACATGGAACTCGCCTCCCGCGCCAAACAGATTGCGATGGGTGTAGAAGGTACGACAGAAGTCTTCAACGAAGTGCGCCAGGGACAGCCTGTCAGCCTGGGCACCGCATCGTCTGACACCTGGATCACCACCAAAGTGCGTTCCCAACTGCTGGGCTCGGACCAGGTGAAATCCTCCAACGTGAAAGTGACGACTGAAAACGGCGAAGTGTTCCTGCTGGGTCTGGTGACCGACCGTGAAGGGAAAGCGGCGGCCGATATCGCTAGCCGGGTGAGCGGCGTGAAGCACGTCACCACCGCGTTTACTTACATCAAATAAAAAAAATCCCCTCGCTTGAGGGGATTTTTTTGTAGGCCCGGTAAGCGTCACCGCCACCGGGATTTTTTTACATCAACGCAATACTCCCCACCATCACCCCGCTCAACGCCACCAGCCCTGCGGTCAGCCACAGCGCTTTTGCCGGGAACGACTTACGCAGCATGATAAGCGACGGCAGGCTGATCGCCGGCAGCGTAATCAGCAGCGCCAGCGCCGGCGCGGTGCCCATACCGGCCAGCATCATGGTCTGAACAATCGGGATCTCCGCCGCCGTTGGGATCACAAACATACAGCCTGCAACGGCCATCGCAATGACCCACATCAGCGTGTTGTCGATAGCGCCATCCGCATGCGGGAAGAGCCAGACGCGCGCCGCCCCCAGAACCAGTACCGCCAGGATATAGACCGGGATGGTGCTCCAGAAAAGCTGCCATAGCGCCCTGCCCCAGCGCGCAAAGAATTCCCCCTGCGGCTCGCTGACGTCCAGCTCAACGGCTGCGGGTTCTGCGGCAGTATCCTTCACCAGTTTTTGCACCAGCGTCGCCACCACCAGTACGGTCAGTAGCCCGGCGACCAGACGGATGAACGCAAAATGCCAGCCCAGCACAAAGCCCATAAACACCAGCGTTGCCGGGTTAAGCAGCGGGTTCCCCATCCAGAACGCCAGCGCGCCGCCCATCGACACGCGCTGACGGCGCATCCCTGCGGCCACGGGCGCGGCGCAGCAGGAACACATCATGCCCGGCAGAGAGAAAATCGTCCCCAGCAGCGTGCCCTGAAAGCGCGGCTGCCCGAGGGTTTTCACCAGCCAGTAGCGCGGGATAAGCACCTGAATCAGTGACCCCAGGATCACGCCTAAGACGGCGGCCTTCCAGACGGCAAGGAAGTAAACCATGGCATAGTCCCACGCCGCCTGAAGCGGGCTGGATTCAGCCTGAGCGAGAATAGATTTACCGATGCTGTGCGTTTCGGCGGCGGTGAAGGCTTTGCCGTAGTACGGCTGCCATTTAACGTACCAGAGGCCAACGATGACCACGAGAAAGAAGAGTGCGGGCTTCCACCACTGAACAGGTGTTGCCGCCTGAGATGAAGACTGACCAGTCATAGCATTCCCCGGAGAGTATTAGGTTATTAGCCGGGGGAGTTTACGCCTCGCCCTGCGCGATTTCACGCAGTTTTGCCGAAGGGATAATGTTTACGCCCGCTTTCGACGGGGCCAGCCCCTCTTTTAACATCGCGCGCGCGACGTCCCGTGCCTCGATGGATTTCCAGCTGCCGGGAAGAATGCGAAACAGCGGGGCAAATATCGACTCGTTAAACCGGCGTTCGTCCCGGTGGCCGATCAGCATCGAAGGGCGCACAATCGTCAGCTGCTCCCATTTCTGCGCAATCAGCGCATCCTCCATCTTGCCCTTCACCTTGTTGTAGAAGAAAGGCGATCCGGCACTGGCGCCCAGCGCGCTGACCACCAGAAAATGTTTGGCCCCCAGCTTTTTCGCCGTGAGCGCGGTATCCACCACCAGCGTATAGTCGGCGTGGATAAATGCCTCTTTGCTGCCCGCCTCCCGCCGCGTGGTGCCCAGACAGCAAAAGGCGATATCAATGGGATCCTGCACCTGCGCCAGCGCGTCGGTCAGCTGAGGATCGTGCGGATTAAAGACGCCGGATATATCCGCCAGCGGTCGACGCGTCGGTGCGGCGATATAGTTCACGCGGCGATCCTGAATCAGCAGCCGCAGCAGATGATCGCCTACTAACCCGGTAGCACCCGTAATCAATACCTGACTCATCTTTTCCCCTTTACAGAATTGTCCGTTTGCGAACTCAGCGTCGTCGACCACACTTAGAAGTCTGTTACAGGTAAGTATTTACCACAAGCGGAGAAAAATCAGTCTGAAGCCAAAACAACGGAGGAAGCATGGGCAAGAAAATCGCAGTCTTGATTACCGACGAGTTTGAAGATTCAGAATTCACCTCTCCAGCAGAGGCGTTCCGCAAGGCGGGACATGAGGTCATCACCATTGAGAAAGAGGCGGGTAAAACGGTGACAGGCCATAAGGGCGAGGCGACCGTAACCATCGATGAGACCATCGATAACGTGAGTCCCTCAGATTTCGACGCTCTGCTGTTACCCGGCGGCCATTCCCCGGATTCCCTGCGCGGGGACGAGCGCTTCGTGACCTTCACCCGGGACTTTGTCTCCACCGGCAAACCGGTCTTTGCCATCTGCCACGGCCCGCAGCTGCTCATCAGCGCAGAAGTGGTCCGCGGGCGTAAGCTGACCGCCGTGAAACCGATCGTTATCGATCTGAAAAATGCGGGGGCTGAGTTTTACGATCAGGAGGTGGTCAACGACAAAGACCAGCTGATCACCAGCCGAACCCCGGACGATCTCCCGGCGTTTAACCGCGAAGCGCTACGCCTGCTCGGCGCGTAACCAGTTCAGCTTCTTGCCAAAGCCCAGGGTGTTGTCGGTAAATTTCAGCTCATCGAGGCGGATTTCCCACACCGGGGCTTTTAGCGCAGCGGCAACGGGAAAGCGGCGCGTGTAGAGCTTACGGCGCGCGTCGCTCTCTTCGCCGTCCAGACGACGGATCTCTCCTTTGAACTGCACGCCGCGGATCAGCGCGACCGTTTTCGGCTGGCCGTTTACCGTCCCCGCGACCTTTGCCTGCTGGCCGGTCATCTGCGCATGCCGCGTTTTGTCTTCGCTCATGACATAAAAAGCCACGCGCTCAGGATCGTAGTAGTAAAATGCATTTGCGCACCACATCTCCCCCTCGTCATAGACGCACCAGGTGACAACATGCTGCTTTGCCAGCCAGCGGTTAATGGCGGCCAGTGTTTCCATTTTCGTTCTCTCTCATGCTATGGTGCGTTCACCTTAACATACTGAATCCGTTTACCGTGTGCTGGTTTCTCTATCTTGTCCGAACCGCTGATAACGCACTCTACACCGGGATCACCACCGATGTGGCGCGGCGTTTTTTACAACATCAAACGGGAAAAGGGGCAAAAGCGCTGCGGGGGAAAGGGGAATTACAGCTCGCCTTCTCAGCGGCCGTCGGCGACCGTTCGCTGGCGCTCAGGCTGGAATACCGCATCAAGCAGCTGACGAAGCGCCAGAAAGAGCGCCTCGTGACCGGAGACGGCTCCTTTGAGGCGCTACGCGAGAGCCTGATTAAAAGCGATTGAAATGGTCGTGATACTCGACCAGGCCGTTGACGCCGTTGAGCGCGTCGTCCGCCAGACGGTGGACCTGGAAAGCGGATTCCGTACCCGGCCAGCGACAGCGCAGATCGTAATGCGCGGCCTGCTCAAAGCCTAAACGGCCATAGAACGCCGGATCGCCCAGCGTGACAACGGCGGCATAGCCAAACTCATTGAGCGAATCCAGCCCTTCATAGACCAGCTGGCGCGCCAGACCCTGCCCGCGATAGCTTTCATCTACCGCCAGCGGCGCCATGCCGACCCACTGCAGCTCTTCGCCCTGAACGATGACCGGACTGAAGGCAACATAGCCCACCACCTGACCTTCGTCATCGGTGGCAACCAGCCCCAGCGTAATCAGGCCGTCTTCGCGAAGGTCGTGGACCAGTTGGGCTTCGGCATCGCTCGCAAAGGCGCGGCGTAATAACGCATCGATCCCCGGCGCATCAATCCCAATTTCGACTCGAATCAGCATGGCTCACCTACTGAAGTGTGTTTACCGTCCGGCGGGGTTTTCAGCCCGGCCTCAACGAAATCTGCCATTTGCATTAACATCACGCGCAGCGCTTTTGGCATCTGCTCCAGCTCAATGGCATCCATTAAATTCTTCACGTACAGGCCCAGTTCCGTGTCGCCTTCAATCACCAGACGGCGCTGGAAGAAGAGCGTATCCGGATCCTGCTTGCGCGCGGCGATCATCAGCAGATCGCTGGCGTTGGCGCTAAAGCTCACATCCGCGTCGGCGGATTCGCGTACGATCAGCTGGTCATTCTCAACGGAGGTAAACCAGCTCAGCCCGATGTCACGCACCTCAATGCTTAACCAGCGGCCTTCCAGGAACTCCAGCTCGCCGTCCTGCAGCGCCTGGCGGAACTGCCAGCTCAGGACCTGCTCCAGCACCTGGCGTTTTAGCGCGAACGGCGCCAGCTTGACCGGCACGCTCAGCATTGATGGTCCAAATTGTACGAGACGTGAACGCAGTTTATCCAGCACGAGCTTTACTCCCTGATATCTATAGTCCTGCTATTTTGCCATATCCGAAGCACAACATAGCGGCGTAAATCAACAAACCGTCGTCAGCCGTACCTCATTATTGGTGTCATCAATACGCCATTAGCTGCCTTAAATCAAAAATTGTCGCGTATGGGTTAATTAAAATCCCAGCTCGTTAACAATTTTGCGATCGACTACATCAGGATAAATTATGGAGCTGCTCTGCCCAGCCGGAAACCTTCCGGCGCTTAAGGCGGCCATCGAAAATGGGGCCGATGCGGTCTATATCGGGCTGAAGGATGATACCAACGCCCGCCATTTTGCTGGCCTCAACTTTACGGAGAAAAAGCTTCAGGAAGCCGTTAACTTCGTTCACCAGCACCGCCGCAAGCTGCATATCGCCATCAATACCTTTGCTCATCCTGACGGCTATGCCCGCTGGCAGCGCGCGGTGGATATGGCGGCACAGCTGGGTGCCGATGCGCTGATCCTGGCCGACCTCGCCATGCTTGAGTATGCGGCAGAACGCTATCCCCATATTGAGCGCCACGTCTCTGTTCAGGCATCTGCCACCAACGAAGAGGCGGTGCGTTTTTATCATCAACACTTTGACGTGGCCCGCGTGGTGCTGCCGCGCGTGCTCTCTATTCATCAGGTTAAGCAACTCGCACGCGTCACGCCAGTGCCGCTGGAAGTTTTTGCCTTTGGCAGTCTGTGCATCATGGCTGAAGGCCGTTGCTATCTTTCCTCTTATTTAACCGGTGAATCGCCGAATACCGTCGGGGCCTGCTCTCCTGCCCGCTTTGTCCGCTGGCAGCAAACCCCACAGGGGCTGGAATCCCGCCTGAATGAGGTGCTGATCGACCGCTACCAGGACGGTGAAAACGCCGGTTATCCAACCCTGTGTAAAGGCCGCTATCTGGTCGACGGTGAGCGCTATCACGCGCTGGAGGAGCCGACCAGCCTCAACACGCTGGAGCTACTGCCGGAACTGCTGGCGGCCAATATTGCCTCGGTGAAAATCGAAGGACGTCAGCGTAGCCCGGCCTACGTGAGCCAGGTAGCGAAAGTGTGGCGTCAGGCCATTGACCGCTGCATGGTGGACCCGCAGAACTACGCTCCACAGCAGGCATGGATGGAGACGCTCGGATCGATGTCCGAAGGCACGCAAACCACGCTGGGCGCGTATCACCGTAAATGGCAGTGAGATCATCATGAAATATTCATTAGGACCGGTGCTCTACTACTGGCCAAAAGAGACGCTGGAAGATTTTTACCAACAGGCCGCGACCTGCAGCGCCGACGTGATTTACCTCGGTGAAGCGGTGTGCAGCAAGCGCCGCGCCACCAAAGTGGGCGACTGGCTGGATATGGCGAAAGGCCTGGCCGGAAGCGGCAAGCAGGTGGTGCTCTCCACGCTCGCGCTGGTGCAGGCGTCGTCCGAACTGGGTGAGCTGAAGCGCTACGTCGAAAACGGTGAGTTCCTGCTGGAAGCGAGCGATCTGGGCGTGGTGAACATGTGCGCTGAACGCAAGCTGCCGTTTGTCGCGGGCCATGCCCTGAACTGCTACAACGCCGTAACCCTGCGCCTGCTGCTCAAACAGGGAATGACGCGCTGGTGCATGCCGGTAGAGCTCTCCCGCGACTGGCTGGCAAACCTGCTTAAACAGTGCGACGAGCTGGGCATTCGCAATCAGTTTGAAGTGGAAGTGCTGAGCTACGGCCATCTGCCGCTGGCCTACTCCGCCCGCTGCTTCACCGCACGCTCGGAAGACCGCCCGAAAGACGAATGCGAAACCTGCTGCATCAAGTACCCGAACGGACGCAGCATGCTGTCGCAGGAGAATCAGCAGGTGTTTGTCCTCAACGGTATTCAGACCATGAGCGGCTATGTCTATAACCTCGGCAACGAGCTGGCGTCGATGGACGGGCTGGTGGATATGGTGCGTTTATCGCCGCTGGATACCGGGGTGTTCGCTATGCTTGACGCCTTCCGCGCCAACGAAAACGGTGACTCACCGTTGCCGCTGACGGCAAATAGCGACTGCAACGGCTACTGGAAGCGCCTGGCCGGGCTGGAACTTCAGGCGTAAAAAAGGCTCACTTTGTTAACAACGGTTATCATTTTTTAATGCAGTATTAAAGATTCACCGTCGACAAAGTGAGCTGTTATGACTGACAAAACCATTCCGTTTTCGGTGCTGGATCTGGCGCCGATCCCTCAGGGCTCCTCGGCAAGAGAAGCCTTTTCGCACTCCCTGGATCTGGCTCAGCTGGCCGAAAAGCGTGGCTATCACCGCTACTGGCTGGCCGAGCACCACAATATGGTTGGCATCGCCAGCGCCGCGACCTCGGTTTTGATCGGCTATCTGGCGGCAAATACCACCACCCTGCACCTGGGCTCCGGCGGCGTAATGCTGCCGAACCACGCCCCGCTGGTGATTGCCGAGCAGTTTGGCACCCTGAATACGCTCTACCCGGGCCGTATAGATTTAGGGCTTGGTCGTGCGCCTGGCAGCGATCAGCCGACCATGCGCGCCCTGCGCCGCCATATGAGCGGCGATATCGACAACTTCCCGCGCGACGTGGCCGAACTGGTGGACTGGTTCGACGCGCGCGATCCGAACCCGCACGTGCGTCCGGTACCGGGCTACGGTGAGAAGATCCCGGTGTGGCTGTTAGGCTCAAGCCTCTACAGCGCACAGCTCGCCGCGCAGCTTGGGCTGCCGTTTGCGTTTGCCTCCCACTTTGCACCGGATATGCTGCATCAGGCGCTGCATCTTTACCGAACGAACTTCAAACCGTCCGAGCGTCTTGAGAAGCCGTACGCGATGGTGTGTATCAACATCATTGCGGCCGACAGCAATCGCGACGCGGAATTCCTGTTTACCTCAATGCAGCAGGCGTTTGTGAAGCTGCGCCGCGGTGAGACGGGCCAGCTTCCACCACCGGTGGAGAATATGCATCAGCTGTGGTCCGCCTCCGAGCAGTATGGCGTGCAGCAGGCGCTGAGCATGTCGCTGGTTGGCGATAAGGCGAAAGTGCGTCACGGGCTGGACGCGGTGCTGCGCGAAACGCAGGCGGATGAGATTATGGTTAACGGCCAGATTTTCGATCACCAGGCGCGTTTGCATTCGTTTGAACTGGCGATGCAGGTGAAAGAGGAGTTGGTGGGGTAGTTTTTTGCTTTTCTGCCTCTCCCTATGGGAGAGGGCCGGGGTGAGGGGGTCAACCCCTCGTTTTACTGATAAACGGGCAACAGGTTAAAACTCGACAGCACGTGTACCAGTGCGTTACCAACGCCGAATACCAGAATCAGCGTAATCATCGGCTTACCGCCCCAGACGCGGAATTTTGGGCTGCCGAAGCGTTTACGTGATTTGCGCGCCAGCAGCGCCGGCACAATCGCCGCCCAGATAGTTGCCGCCAGCCCTGCATAACCGATGGCATACAGGAAGCCGTTCGGCCACAGCAGGCCGCCCACAATCGGCGGCAGGAAGGTCAGCACCGCGGTTTTTAAACGCCCCATCGCAGAATCATCAAAGCCGAACAGATCCGCCAGATAGTCAAACAGGCCCAGCGTCACGCCCAGGAAAGAACTCGCCACCGCAAAGTTAGAGAAGATAACCAGCAGCAGATCCAGGCTGCGGCTGTTCAGCACGCCGCTCAGCGCCTGCACCAGCACGTCGATGTTACCGCCCTTCTGGGCAATGCCGATAAATTCCGGACGCGGGATGTTGCCCATCGTCCCCAGAAGCCAAATAACATACAGACCCAGCGCCAGCAGCGTGCCGTAGACCAGACACTTCACAATGGTGCGGGGATCTTTGCCGTAGTACTTCATCAGGCTCGGCACGTTACCGTGGTAACCGAACGACGCCAGACAGAACGGCAGCGTCATAAGCAGATACGGCGTGTAGGAGGTGTTCACTTCGGCAACGTTAAACAGCGTGGCGGGCGTCACGTGCCCCAGAAGGCTGCCGAAGGTCAGGAAGAAGGTGATGACCTTAGCGCCTAATACAATCGCCGTTATGCGGCTCACCGCTTTGGTACTCATCCAGACGATAAACGCCACAGCCAGCGCAAAGCACAACCCAGCCAGACGCGCCGGAACGTTCAGCGACATCTCCGAGAAGGTGTGATGCAGAATCGAGCCGCTCGCCGAAATATACGCGTAGGTCAGGATATAGAGCACAAACGCGATGGACAGCCCGTTCACCAGGTTCCAGCCTTTACCCAGCAGATCTTTGGTGATGGTGTCGAAGCTGGAGCCAATGCGGTAGTTCAGGTTCGCCTCAAGGATCATCAGCCCGGAGTGGAGCATGCAGAACCAGGTGAACACCAGCGCCGCCAGCGACCAGAAGAACCACGCACCGGACATGACCACTGGCAGGGAGAACATCCCGGCACCAATGATGGTACCGCCAATGATCACCACGCCGCCAAGCAGCGAGGGTGACGTTTGGGTGGTGGTTAGTGTCGCCATACAGCCTTTTCTCCAGTCAATCATGCGGTTCTGCATTTTAATGTGACGCACTGTACCAGTACAAGAGTACAAAGGGAATAAAAAAAGCCCCGATAGGGTATATCGGGGCTGTATATTTTACTTTACGTCAGAAGCGTAAGGCTTACGCGTCACCGAAACGACGGCGGCTGGTGCCTTCTTCACGACGTGGGCCACGGTTTTCGCGACGCTCGCCGGAGAAACGACGACCTTCACCACCGCGACCTTCGCTGCGGCCGCCTTCACGACGCTCGCCACCGAAGCTGCGACCACCGCCACGACGTTCACCACCGCGGTCAGGACGTGGCTGTGCATCACCCATCAGCTGCATGTTCATCGGCTTGTTCAGGATGCGGGTACGCGTAAAGTGCTGCAGCACTTCGCCCGGCATGCCTTTTGGCAACTCGATGGTGGAGTGAGATGCGAACAGCTTGATGTTACCGATGTAACGGCTGCTGATGTCGCCTTCGTTAGCGATCGCACCAACGATGTGACGAACTTCAACGCCATCATCACGGCCCACTTCAATGCGGTACAGTTCCATGTCACCTGCGTCGCGACGTTCACGACGTGGACGGTCTTCACCACCACGCTCTGGACGGTCACCACGTGGGCCACGGTCATTGCGGTCGCCACGACGTTCGAAGCGATCGTCACGGTCACGGAATTCACGCTTAGGACGCATCGGCACATCTGGTGGCACGATCAGGCTACGTTCGCCCTGAGCCATTTTCAGCAGTGCTGCGGCCAGGGTTTCCATGTCCAGTTCTTCGCCTTCAGCAACAGGCTGAATCTGCGACAGCAGCGCGCGGTACTGATCCAGATCGCTGCTTTCCAGCTGCTGCTGTACTTTCGCGGCGAATTTTTCCAGACGGCGTTTGCCCAGCAGCTCTGCGTTTGGCAGGTCCGCTTCTGGAATGGTCAGCTTCATGGTGCGTTCGATGTTACGCAGCAGACGACGCTCGCGGTTCTCAACGAACAGCAGCGCGCGGCCAGCACGACCCGCACGACCGGTACGGCCGATACGGTGAACGTAAGACTCGGAATCCATCGGGATGTCGTAGTTAACAACCAGGCTGATACGCTCAACGTCCAGACCACGTGCTGCCACGTCGGTTGCAATCAGGATATCCAGACGACCGTCTTTCAGACGCTCCAGAGTCTGCTCACGCAGGGCCTGGTTCATGTCGCCGTTCAGCGCTGCGCTGTTGTAGCCGCTACGCTCCAGGGCTTCAGCCACTTCCAGGGTCGCGTTTTTGGTACGAACGAAGATAATCGCCGCATCAAAATCTTCCGCTTCCAGGAAACGTACCAGCGCTTCGTTTTTGCGCATGCCGTACACAGACCAGTAGCTCTGGCTGATGTCCGGGCGAGTGGTTACGCTGGACTGAATACGCACTTCCTGAGGATCTTTCATGAAGCGCTTGGTGATACGACGAATCGCTTCTGGCATGGTGGCAGAGAACAGCGCGGTCTGATGACCGTCCGGGATCTGCGCCATGATGGTTTCAACGTCTTCGATGAAGCCCATACGCAGCATTTCATCTGCTTCATCCAGTACCAGGCCGCTCAGTTTAGAGAGGTCCAGAGTACCGCGCTTCAGGTGATCCAGCAGACGGCCCGGCGTACCGACAACAATCTGTGGGCCCTGGCGCAGGGCGCGTAACTGCACGTCATAACGCTGGCCGCCGTACAGGGCTACCACGTTTACGCCGCGCATATGTTTAGAGAATTCCGTCATGGCCTCTGCAACCTGAACAGCCAGTTCACGGGTTGGAGCCAGGACGAGGATCTGCGGTGCACGCAGGTCCGGATCAATGTTGTTCAGCAGCGGCAGCGAGAATGCTGCAGTTTTACCGCTACCAGTCTGGGCCATGCCCAGCACGTCACGACCAGAAAGCAGGTGTGGGATACACTCAGCCTGGATCGGAGATGGTTTTTCGTAACCCAGATCGTTAAGGGCTTCAAGGATAGGAGCCTTCAGGCCCAGATCTGCAAAAGTGGTTTCGAATTCAGCCATGTAGTACAAGTGCCTCGATATTAATGGCGGCCAGTCTACTTAGCTCATCGTGAAAATGATTAGCAATTTTCATTGAAAAGTGTGAACCGGCTCAAAGTAGGTGTATTGACGAACAACAACGCCCTCACCAGTTAAGGTGATGGCAATCAAAAGATTACGGGCTGATGTTTATGTCGTCAGCTATTGCTGGTCCGATTCTGCCAGGTCGTCATGCTCCTGGCCCAAGAGCGATAATTCCAACAATGCATAACGGTGCTCAACGAAGTTGTGTACGTTGTTAGCAACCGCTAATTTGAACAGTGCCGTAGCGCTGTCCATATCCCCCAGACTTAGGTAGTACTTACCTAAATAGAAGTTGGTTTCACTGAGATGCTCAGCGAGCGAGGTGTTATCCGTTGCGTCCGCCTTGAGGCGTTCCATCAGCGTTGCTTCGCTAATGTTGCCCAGGTAGAACTCGACAATGTTCCATCCCCACTGTTCCTTGTCCGATTTATCGAAGCGCTGCTTCAGTGCCTCTTTTGCCTGCTTCTCATCGAGCTTCCGCTCAACGATGTAAAGCCACAGGCTACGGAAAGGATCATTAGGATCGTCTTGATAAAACGCCAGCAGATCATCTTGCGCTAACTTATCACGACCGCCGTAATACAATGCGATACCGCGATTCAAGTGCGCGTAGTTGTAAGTTGGATCAAGCTCAAGTACAGAATCAAACGCTTCATAGGCAGCATCAAAATTGCCTGCCTGCGTTAAATAAATGCCTAAGTAATTGAATACTTCAGGCATATCAGGTCGGATAGCCAGCGCTTGTGAAAAATCATTTCGCGCCAATGCCCTCAGACCGAGACTATCATACAACACTCCGCGCTCATATAAAAGCTGTGCGCGTTCTTCATCGGTTAAAGCCCGACTGGCAAGTATTTGTTCCATGCGTGCCAGAATCACTTCCTGCTGCAAAGTCGGTTGCAATGGCACTGCGAGGACTTCGCTCTTACGCCAGGCAGAGTTGCTGCATCCTGCCAGCGTTAAAGCTGTCGCAACGAAACACCAGCGCAAAAAAGGCTTCATTTCCCACTCCCGAAGACAACTATTGGATGAACGTCCTGTCCCCCGGCGGCTTAACAAGGCGTCCTGCCTGATAATAGGCCCTCCGCAAAACGGAGGGCAAATGGCAACTTACTCGCCTTGCTGTTCTGCTGCCTGTGCTTCTGGCGCAGCAGCTGGCTGAGACTGCTCGGTTGCTTCTTTAATGCTCAGACGGATACGGCCCTGGCGATCAACTTCCAGAACTTTCACCGGTACTTCCTGACCCATCTGCAGGTAATCGGTCACTTTCTCAACGCGCTTGTCAGCGATCTGAGAGATGTGAACCAGACCTTCTTTACCGCCACCGATGGCAACGAACGCGCCAAAGTCAACGATACGGGTCACTTTACCTGCGTAGACGCGGCCCACTTCGATCTCTGCCGTGATTTCTTCGATGCGACGGATCGCGAATTTCGCTTTCTCGCCGTCGGTTGCTGCGATCTTCACAGTACCGTCATCTTCGATTTCGATCGTGGTGCCAGTCTCTTCGGTCAGCGCACGGATTACGGAACCGCCCTTACCGATAACATCTTTGATCTTATCTGGGTTGATCTTGATGGTGTGGATACGTGGAGCGAACTGAGAAATGTCGCCACGCGGCGCGTTAATCGCCTGTTCCATCACGCCCAGGATGTGCAGACGAGCACCTTTAGCCTGGTTCAGAGCAACCTGCATGATCTCTTTGGTGATACCTTCAATTTTGATATCCATCTGCAGCGCAGAGATACCTTCGCGGGAACCCGCTACTTTGAAGTCCATATCACCCAGGTGGTCTTCGTCACCCAGAATGTCAGACAGAACAACGAAGTTGTCGCCTTCTTTCACCAGGCCCATTGCGATACCCGCAACGGCGGCTTTGATTGGCACGCCTGCATCCATCAGCGCCAGAGAAGCACCACACACGGAAGCCATGGAAGAAGAACCGTTGGATTCGGTGATTTCAGAAACCACACGAACGGTGTACGGGAACTTGTCAGCTTCTGGCATTACTGCCAGCACGCCGCGCTTCGCCAGACGACCGTGACCAATTTCACGACGCTTCGGCGAGCCAACCATACCGGTTTCGCCTACGGAGTACGGAGGGAAGTTGTAGTGGAACAGGAAGCTGTCAGTGCGCTCGCCCATCAGTTCGTCGATGATCTGTGCGTCACGTGCAGTACCCAGGGTCGCGGTAACCAGCGCCTGCGTTTCGCCACGAGTGAACAGCGCGGAACCGTGAGTACGTGGCAGAACGCCAGTACGCACATCCAGACCACGGATCATGTCTTTTTCGCGGCCATCGATACGCGGCTCGCCTGCCAGTACACGGCTACGAACAACGTTTTTCTCGATAGCGTGCAGGATGTCGCTCAGTTCGTTAGCATCCAGCGCTTCGTCTTCAGCAACCAGCGTCGCAATAGTTTCAGACTTGATCACGTCAACCTGAGCGTAACGCTCCTGCTTGTCAGTGATCCGGTATGCATCGCTCAGACGAGATTCTGCCAGGGCTGCAACGCGTGCGTTCAGCGCGTCGTTTGCTGCTTCTGGCTGCCAGTCCCAACGTGGTTTACCGGCTTCTTTCACCAGGTCGTTGATGTTCTGGATAACGATCTGCTGCTGGTCGTGGCCAAATACCACAGCGCCCAGCATCTGGTCTTCGCTCAGCAGTTCAGCTTCGGATTCAACCATCAGTACAGCCGCTTCAGTACCCGCAACAACCAGGTCCAGCTTACTTTCTTTCAGCTCTTCCTGGGTTGGGTTCAGCACGTACTGGTCATTGATGTAGCCAACGCGCGCGGCACCGATTGGGCCATTGAATGGAATACCAGACAGTGACAGGGCAGCGGATGCGCCGATCATGGCAACGATGTCCGGGTTAACCTGTGGGTTAACGGAAACAACGGTCGCGATAACCTGTACTTCGTTAACGAAGCCTTCCGGGAACAGCGGACGAACCGGGCGGTCAATCAGACGCGCAATCAGGGTTTCGCCTTCGCTTGGACGGCCTTCACGACGGAAGAAACCACCCGGGATTTTACCGGCAGCGTAGGTACGCTCCTGGTAGTTAACGGTCAGCGGGAAGAAGTCCTGACCTGGTTTAGCTTTTTTCTGGCCAACAACGGTAACGAATACCGCAGTGTCATCCATGCTTACCATAACGGCAGCAGTAGCCTGACGTGCCATCATGCCGGTTTCCAGCGTGACGGTATGTTGACCATACTGGAATTTACGAACGATCGGATTCAGCAAAGTTCTGTCCTTTCTTAAATGTTTGACAGCACACCACCGGTGTGCTGTCGATTTAACCCGACCTTCTTCGCATCCTCGCGACTAATGACAACCAACACCCCCATGGGTGAAGCCTCTCATTAGCCGCGCGAACCTCTGCAATGAAGATCATTTATAGCAACAATACAATAGTTTCCAGTGAATTGCTGCCGTCTGGTTGAAAAAAGGGGCCATCAGGCCCCCTTTTCTGAAACTCGCAAGAATTAGCGACGCAGACCCAGACGCTCGATCAGCGCGGTGTAGCGTGCAACATCTTTACGTTTCAGGTAGTCGAGCAGTTTACGACGCTGAGAAACCATACGCAGCAGACCACGACGGCTGTGGTGATCTTTTTTGTGCTCTGCAAAGTGACCCTGCAGGTGGTTAATCTGTGCAGTCAGCAGTGCAACCTGGACTTCGGTAGAACCGCTGTCGTTAGTACCACGACCAAACTCAGAAACGATTTTAGCTTTAGCTTCAACGCTTAGAGACATTTTCAAACTCCAAAGTATAAAGAATGTAAGGATGCCGATCTCTAATTCAGCAATCCCATGTACGCCCCGCAGATTGTTAAACAATTTACCAGGCGTTAAGCGGCGATATTCTACTCGTCTCCCCTGCTTATCGCAAGGTGAGCCGTTATCACCGTCACGCGTCGACCGGATATTCGACGACCAGGCGACGCGGCGCAACGCGCCCTTCGCCATCCATTTCGCCCATACCGATGAATTTCCCTTCGTCACCTTCGGTCACGCGTACCAGTCCTTCCAGCGGCGCTTCCGCCGTACGAACCGGGTTGCCGTTCTTAAAGTAAACGGACGATGTTAAAGGAAGATTAACAACCGGGAAGTCCGCTGCCGGACTGTCCATCGGCATCAGCAAGGGATCCAGCAAATCTGCCGGCGCAATCCCCTGCGCTTCCGCCTGTTCTACCAGCTCGCGCAGATGTTCCAGGGTCACCATCCGCTCCACCGGGTACTTGCTTACCGCCAGACGGCGCAGGTAAATCACATGCGCACCGCAGCCCAGCTTTTCACCGAGGTCGTCGATGATGGTGCGAATATAGGTCCCTTTCGAACAGTGTACTTCCAGCTCCAGCTCATCGCCTTCATGGCGAATAAACAGCAGCTCATACACGGTTATCGGACGGGCTTCACGCGGGACGTCAATGCCCTGGCGTGCATATTCGTAGAGCTTCTTGCCCTGATATTTCAGCGCCGAATACATCGACGGCACCTGCATCGTGTCCCCACGGAAGCTCTCCAGCGCAGCATCGAGCTGCTCCGCGCTGAAGGTCACCGGACGCTCTTCCACCACCTGGCCATCCGCGTCGGAGGTATCCGTGCGCTGGCCCAGTTTAGCGATAACGCGGTAACGCTTATCGGAGTCGAGCAGGTACTGGGAAAACTTTGTCGCCTCTCCCAGGCAGACCGGCAGCATGCCGGTTGCCAGCGGATCGAGCGCGCCGGTGTGGCCCGCACGGTTGGCGTTATAAATACGCTTAACTTTCTGCAGCACGTCGTTGCTGGAAGCGCCCTGGGGTTTATCCAGCAGCAGCACACCATGCACGTCGCGACCACGACGACGAGGACGACTCATTAGTCCTCCTTGCTGTCGTCCGCCGGGTTAACACGACGCTCGTCGTCATGTTTAACCACGCTGGTCACCAGGTTGGACATACGCATACCTTCGACCAGCGAGTTGTCGTAGAAGAAGGTCAGCTCAGGCACGATACGCAGGCGCATCGCTTTGCCGAGCAGAGAGCGGATGAAACCAGAGGCTTCCTGCAGCGCTTTAATGCCGTTTTTCACTGCCGCTTCGTCCTGATCGTTCAGGAAGGTGACGAACACTTTTGCATATGCCAGATCTCGGGACATTTCGACACCGGAAACGGTGGTCATCATGCCGACGCGCGGGTCTTTAATTTCACGTTGCAGAATGAGTGCGATCTCTTTCTGCATTTCCTGCGCTACGCGCTGAGGGCGACCAAATTCTTTCGCCATAATAAATTCTCCAGACAAAAAAGGGGCTAAAAGCCCCTTTTAAAATTATTGCCGGGTGGCGCTTCGCTTACCCGGCCTACGCTAGTTAATCTTCTAAGGATTTTGGGTTGCAACAAGGCGGCAAGCTCGTGAATCCCCGGGAGCATAGATAACTATGTGACCGGGGTGAACGAGCGCAGCCAACGCAGTGGCGGCCCAAAAGCCGACGAAGATTAAGCGATGGTACGCTGAATTTCGATGATCTCGAACACTTCGATCATATCGCCAACGCGAACGTCGTTGTAGTTCTTCACGCCGATACCACATTCCATGCCGTTACGGACTTCGTTAACGTCATCTTTGAAGCGGCGCAGGGATTCCAGCTCGCCTTCGTAGATAACCACGTTGTCACGCAGTACGCGGATTGGGTTGTGACGCTTGATGTTACCTTCGGTAACCATACAGCCCGCGATCGCACCGAATTTCGGTGATTTGAACACGTCACGTACTTCAGCCAGACCAATGATCTGCTGTTTCAGCTCAGGAGACAGCATGCCGCTCATCGCTGCTTTCACTTCGTCGATCAGGTTATAGATGACGGAGTAGTAGCGCAGATCCAGGCTTTCAGCTTCAATCACTTTACGCGCAGACGCATCCGCACGAACGTTGAAGCCAACCAGGATAGCGTTGGAGGCAGCAGCCAGGGTCGCGTCGGTTTCGGTGATACCACCTACGCCAGAACCGATGATCTTCACTTTCACTTCGTCGGTAGACAGTTTCAGCAAGGAGTCGGAGATCGCTTCCACAGAACCCTGAACGTCTGCTTTCAGAACGATGTTCACTTCGTGAACTTCGCCATCGGTCATGTTGGCAAACATGTTCTCGAGTTTAGATTTCTGCTGGCGAGCCAGTTTAACTTCACGGAATTTACCCTGACGATACAGTGCCACTTCACGCGCTTTCTTCTCGTCACGCACCACGGTCACTTCGTCACCGGCAGCCGGAACACCGGACAGACCCAGGATTTCCACAGGAATGGACGGACCTGCTTCCAGCACTTCCTGACCCAGTTCGTTACGCATCGCACGAACGCGACCGTATTCGAAACCGCACAGAACGATATCGCCTTTATGCAACGTACCTTCGCGAACCAGAACGGTAGCAACCGGGCCACGTCCTTTATCCAGGAAGGATTCGATAACCGCACCGCTCGCCATACCGTTACGGATGGCTTTCAGCTCCAGAACTTCGGCCTGCAGCAGGATCGCGTCCAGCAGTTCGTCGATACCGGTACCCGCTTTCGCAGACACGTGTACGAACTGGCTTTCGCCGCCCCACTCTTCCGGCAGAATACCGTACTGGGAAAGTTCGTTTTTAACACGATCGGGATCCGCTTCTGGCTTATCGATCTTGTTCACTGCAACCACAACCGGCACACCTGCTGCTTTCGCGTGCTGGATAGCTTCGATGGTCTGCGGCATGACGCCGTCGTCTGCAGCAACAACCAGAACAACGATATCCGTCGCCTGAGCACCACGAGCACGCATTGAGGTAAACGCGGCGTGGCCTGGAGTATCCAGGAAG
Source organism: Enterobacter sp. CGMCC 5087 (assembly GCF_003144775.1). Lineage (NCBI taxonomy): Bacteria > Pseudomonadati > Pseudomonadota > Gammaproteobacteria > Enterobacterales > Enterobacteriaceae > Enterobacter > Enterobacter sp. CGMCC 5087. The sequence goes on from NZ_QFXN01000207.1 coordinate 63,102, forward strand.
GTGATCATACCGTTGTCAGTTTCTACGTGGTAAGCACCGATGTGCTGGGTAATACCACCCGCTTCACCAGAGGCAACCTTAGTAGAACGAATGTAGTCAAGCAGAGAGGTTTTACCGTGGTCAACGTGACCCATGATGGTCACAACCGGTGCACGCGGTTCAGCCGCAGCACCAGTATCACGGTCGCTCATTACTGCTTCTTCCAGCTCGTTTTCACGACGCAGGATAACTTTATGACCCATCTCTTCAGCAACCAGCTGTGCGGTTTCCTGATCGATGACCTGGTTGATGGTCGCCATGGCACCCAGCTTCATCATTGCTTTGATGACCTGAGAGCCTTTAACCGCCATCTTGTTCGCCAGTTCGCCAACGGTAATGGTTTCGCCGATCACAACGTCACGGTTAACAGCCTGAGCTGGCTTCTGGAAGCCCTGCTGCAGCGCGGAACCTTTACGCTTGCCGCCTTTACCACCGCGAACAGCCGCGCGTGCTTCTTCACGGTCAGCTTTGGATTCAGCGTGCTTGTTGCCTTTTTTCGCCGGACGCGCTGCTTTTGCATTACGACCACGGCCACGGCCGCCTTCTACTTCACGGTCGTTATCATCTTCAGCCTGACGCGCATGCTGAGAAGTGGTCACGTGATAGTCGCTGGTGTCTTCAGTCGGCTCAACGGTATTCACACCATTCTTCTCGTTTTCTTCTGCCATGCGGCGCGCTTCTTCGGCGACGCGGCGAGCTTCTTCTTCCAGCTTACGGCGGGCTTCTTCTTCCGCTTTACGCTTCAGCTCGGCAGCTTCATTTTCACGACGGGCTTTTTCAGCCTGGGCGGTTTTGGTCATTTCATCTGTCTGTTGATTGCTCACTTTGTCTTTTTCCGCAGCGTCACGCTTCACTTTATCACTTGCGTCGCGTTTCGCTTTTTCTGCGGCCTCACGTTCAGCTTTTAATTCTGCTTCACGTTTGGCGGCTGCTTCCGCCTCACGCTGAGCTTGTTCTTCCGCTTCACGCTGTGCCTGCTCTTCCGCGGCAAGACGTTCTGCCTCTTGCGGATCACGTTTTACAAAGGTGCGCGTCTTGCGGACTTCAATTTGTACCGATTTGCTTTTGCCACCGGTACCAGGGATGTTTAACGTGCTGCGCGTTTTGCGCTGCAGCGTTAACTTGTCAGGCGTAGAACCGTGTTCACGGTTCAGGTGCGTTAACAAGGTTTGTTTTTCTTGCGCGGTCACCGAGTCATCAGCGGACTTCGGGATCCCTGCATCAGCAAATTGCTGTACCAGGCGGTCCACGGAGGTCTGAATCTCAGCAGCCAGCGATTTTACAGTTACATCAGTCATGCTGTTCCTTCCTGCTACAGTTTATTACGCTTCGTCGCCGAACCAGCAAATATTACGTGCGGCCATGATGAGCTCGCCGGCTTTCTCGTCGGTTAAACCTTCGATATCAGCCAGGTCATCAACGCCTTGCTCAGCGAGATCTTCCAGCGTACAAACACCACGGGCAGCCAGCTTGAACGCAATCGCACGATCAAGACCTTCCAGATTCAGCAGGTCATCAGCCGGCTTCTTATCGCCAAGGCTTTCTTCCTGAGCCAGTGCCAGGGTGGTCAGTGCGTTTTTAGCGCGTTCACGCAGGGCTTCGACGGTTGGTTCATCCAGACCGTCAATTTCCAGCAGCTCTTTCATTGGCACATAGGCCAGTTCTTCCAGCGTAGAGAATCCTTCTTCAACCAGAACAGTGGCGAAGTCTTCGTCAATATCCAGGTATTTAGTGAAGGTATCGATCGCCGCATGGGCTTCAGCCTGATGCTTAGCCTGCAGGTCATCAACGGTCATTACGTTGAGTTCCCAGCCGCTCAGCTGTGACGCCAGGCGTACGTTCTGACCGTTACGGCCGATTGCCTGCGCCAGGTTGCCCGCTTCAACAGCGATATCCATGGTGTGTTTGTCTTCGTCAACAACGATAGACGCCACATCAGCTGGAGCCATTGCGTTGATCACGAACTGCGCCGGGTTGTCATCCCACAGAACGATATCAATACGTTCGCCGCCCAGCTCAGTAGAAACTGCCTGAACGCGCGCACCGCGCATACCGACGCAAGCACCGACCGGGTCGATACGCTTGTCGTTGGTTTTCACCGCAATTTTCGCACGGGAGCCCGGATCGCGAGCCGCCGCTTTAATTTCGATAACTTCTTCACCGATTTCCGGCACTTCGATACGGAACAGTTCTACCAGCATTTCTGGTTTAGAACGGGTCACGAAGAGCTGTGCACCACGCGCTTCAGGGCGTACTGCGTACAGAACGCCGCGAATACGGTCGCCCGGGCGGAAGTTTTCACGCGGCAGCATATCTTCACGCAGGATCACGGCTTCAGCGTTACCCGGCAACCCTTCGGATTTGATCTCGAGGGAGATGTTGTCGCGGTTCACTTTCTTCACCACGCCGGTAATGATTTCGCCTTCCTGATCGCGGAACTGATCGACAACCAGCGCGCGCTCGGCTTCGCGCACTTTCTGCACGATAACCTGTTTAGCGGTCTGGGTGGTGATACGGTCGAAGGTCACAGATTCGATCTGATCTTCAACGTAGTCACCCACGTTCAGACTTTCGTCTTCAAAACGGGCGGCTTCCAGCGTGATCTCTTTGGTCGGCTGGGTCACTTCTTCAACGATTACCCAACGACGGAATGTATCGAAGTCACCGCTTTTACGATCGATTTCTACGCGAACATCGATCTCTTGTTCGTATTTTTTCTTGGTTGCTGTAGCCAGTGCACTTTCCAGCGCTTCGAAAATCTTCTCACGCGGCAGTGATTTCTCGTTGGAGACGGCTTCAACAACAGCCAAAATTTCTTTGTTCATCGCGGGCTTTTCACCTCAATCCAGACTGTTAAAAGTGGGGAACCAGGTTCGCCTTCTGGATATTACTCAGCGCGAACACTTCATCTTTGCCTTCGACTGTCACCGTGATCATTTCACCATCAACGGCTTTGATAATTCCCTGCCATTTACGGCGGTTCTGTACGGCCATACGCAGAACGAGAGCCACTTCTTCACCGGTAAAGCGCACATAGTGCTCGGCCGTGAACATCGGGCGATCGAGGCCAGGTGAGGAAACTTCCAGGTTGTACGCAACGGTAATTGGGTCTTCAACATCAAGAACCGCACTCACCTGGTGGCTGACATCAGCACAATCATCAACATTGATGCCATCTTCACTATCAATATAGATGCGCAGCGTCGATGTACGGCCGCGAACGAATTCGATGCCGACCAGTTCGTAGCCCAGTGCTTCGACCGGTGCAGTAATCATCTCTGTTAATTTTTGCTCTAATGTGGACAAGCCCACCCCCAAGACATAAAAAAAGGGCGTAAAGCCCAGTTATTCTGTAGTCAGATAACAAAAAACCCCGATAAATCGGGGCTTTAGATAACTGAACCCTATAGCCACAACTGTGGCCTGGAGCACTTTCCGAAAGAATTTTTTCAAATCCAGCTACGAAGGCTCTAAGTCTTCACAGTATATTTGAAAAAGAACTTTATGGGAAAGTGGTTGCGGGGGCCGGATTTGAACCGACGACCTTCGGGTTATGAGCCCGACGAGCTACCAGGCTGCTCCACCCCG